>JADQBO010000110.1 GCA_016278585.1 Desulfosporosinus sp. | reverse complement strand
CGTCAACACAATACTTGTCATTGTCAACCATACGTTGAATCCCTTTAACTTGGCCTTCAATTTTTTTGAGCCTACGCATAATATCCTCTTTGGATTCTGAGTAGGGGGTTGAATTTGTCATGCTATGCATCCTCCGATACCCTAAGGGGGTAGCTTCAATAGTATTATAGCTAACACGCTCTTCCCTGTCAACTCCACTATAGCATACAAAAACCTAATAGCATCTGCCCTAATTCTTAATTGTCTTATAAACTAAAGGGAATCCTATTTACTCGATAGCCGCCCGGATATGCAATTCCTTTAATTGTTTGTCTGCTACCGTCGAGGGAGCATGCGACATAATGTCAGATGCACTTTGAGTTTTTGGGAAGGCAATCACGTCACGAATATTATCTTTTCCAGTTAAAAGCATTATTAGCCGATCAAGGCCGAAGGCAATTCCACCGTGGGGAGGAGTGCCGTATTCAAAAGCTTCCATGAGAAATCCAAATTGGTTAACCGCTTCTTCCTCGGAAAACCCTAGTAACTTAAATAACCGCTCCTGAACCTCACGACGATAAATTCGGATACTTCCCCCTCCGAGCTCAGTTCCATTAAGCACCATATCATAGGCTTTAGCTCGAACCTTTAGTGGATCGCTCTCGAGAAGGTGTAAATCTTCATCCATAGGTGCAGTGAATGGATGGTGAATTGCAATATGACGTTTTTGCTCCTCATCATATTCTAGAAGTGGGAATTCCGTAACCCACAGAAATTCAAGCTTGTCCTCCTCAATTAATCCCAGTCGTTTTGCCAACTCTAATCGTAGATGACCGAGTGCATCGGAGACAATAGCGTACGTGTCCGCCACAAAGAATAAAATATCCCCTGTCTCAGCACCTGTATGTTCAATTAAGGCAGCCATTTCTGTTTCAGTAAAGAACTTGGCAATAGGGGATTTTATCCCTTCCTCAGCCATGACAATCCAGGCTAAGCCCTTGGCTCGATAAGTGCTGACAAACTTGGCAAGGTCATCGATTTCTCGACGTGGCAAGCCTGCACACCCTTTGGCGCAGATGCATTTTACACTTCCACCGCTCGCCACTGCATTAGCGAATACTTTAAATCCGGTCTTACCTACGAGTTCTCCCACATCCATGAGTTCCATACCAAAACGGGTATCTGGTTTATCCGACCCATAACGATCTAGGGCTTCCTTATAGGTTAAACGTGGGAAAGGAATAGTCACAGACTTTCCAACCGTTTCTAAGAAAATCCCTGCCATTAATCCCTCCATCATAGGAAGAATATCTTCCACTTCGACAAAGGACATTTCAACATCAAGCTGGGTAAATTCTGGTTGACGATCTGCTCTTAAATCCTCATCTCGGAAACAACGAGCAATTTGAAAATACTTCTCCATACCGCCTACCATAAGGAGTTGCTTATATATCTGGGGAGACTGTGGCAAAGCGTAAAATTCTCCCGGATGAACACGACTGGGAACCAGATAATCTCGGGCCCCTTCAGGCGTCGATTTGGTAAGCATTGGAGTTTCAATCTCATAAAAGCCATGGCTATCAAAGAAATTACGCATAATTTGCATAACTCGATGTCGAACTTTGAACACGGCCTGCATTTCAGGCCGACGCAAATCTAAATAGCGATATTTTAGCCGTACAGTTTCATCGACGTCCACCTGATCAACAAGATAGTAAGGAGGCGTTTTGGCTCCATTTAAGATCTCCAAAGCTTGTGCCACAATCTCAATTTTCCCTGTAGCTAAGTTTGGATTAATCATTCCCTCTGGGCGAGCAATTACTTGCCCTTGGATAGAGACAACAAACTCTGAACGCAAGCTTTCCGCTTTGGAAAATCCGTCTCCCATCTTCTCTGGGTCAAAAACAACTTGAACAATCCCGGAACGATCCCGCAGATCGACGAAAATTAAGCCTCCGTGATCACGACGGCGCTGAACCCATCCTAATAAACGAACAACCTCTCCCACTTTTGCTAATCCTAACTCTTTATTCTCAACACGTTCTGAAAATACGGTCATGCCAAACACCCCTCTGATACTTCTTGTTTATCTCTCCCATTGCGTCAATCAGTGAAACTTCCGTTTGCTCCCCTAAGGTTAAATCTCGAATCACAAGGACTTTTCGAGCAAGTTCTTCTTCGCCTAGAATGAAGGCATAGCGGGCCCCTTGACGATTCGCTGATTTAAGTTGGTTTTTCAAACTTCGGCCAAGTAAATCCATACCTACAGGTATTCCCTGACTTCGCAAGTCACTCAGAAGAGCAAACCCTTCGATTTGAGCTTTCTCGCCTAGCGCAATCAGCATCGCGAACAGCTTCGGTTCCTCTTCAGGTAACTTGTCTTGAACTTTGAGAGCTGCTAAAACACGCTCAATTCCCATAGCAAATCCGATACCCGGAGTTGGTGGTCCACCGATTTCTTCAACCAGCTTATCATACCGTCCACCCCCACAGATGGCACTCTGAGCCCCGATTTCTTCAACCATAACTTCAAAGGCTGTTTTTGTGTAATAATCTAACCCTCGAACCAAGCGTGGATTAACTCGATAGATTACTCCGGCTCTACCTAAGAGGGCTAGGACTTTCTCGAAGTGAGTACTGCAGTCCCCGCAAAGGGTGTCTTTGGTTGTCGGAGCCCCCACAGTCGCCCCTTGACAAGCTGGGTTTTTACAATCCAAGATACGCAAGGGATTGCGTTCAAACCGTTCCTGACAATCGTTACAGAGGTCATTTTTTCGAGTCACCAGAAATTCCTGTAGTTGTTCGCGGTGCCTTGCCCGGCAAATTGGGCAACCAACGGAGTTGACATGGACTTCAAGCCCTACTAGTCCAAGCCGTTGATATAAATTCCAGACTAAGCTGATCACTTCCGCATCCACGATCGGTTGGTCTGCGCCCAACACCTCAACTCCAAATTGATGGAACTGACGAAAGCGTCCGCTCTGTGGCCGTTCATAGCGAAACATAGGGCCAATATAGTACAACTTGACAGGTTGAGGTTGACCGTAAAGCTTGTCCTCCACATAGGCGCGACAAACCGAAGCCGTCAACTCTGGGCGAAGGGTCATTGAGCGATCCCCTTTATCTTGGAAGGTGTACATTTCTTTCTTAACAATATCAGTTGTTTGCCCAACACCCCTTTGAAAAAGTTCTGTTGCTTCGAACATTGGTGTCCGGATCTCTTCATACCCATAGTCTCGGCAAACTGAGCGAATGGTTTCCTCAAGATATTGCCATTGTTCAATTGTACCAGGCAATAGATCCTGAGTCCCTTTTGGACGCTGAATTGCCATACGTTAATTCCTCCTTAAAGCTTATCGTTGTTGAAAAAAAGCTCTCGTTCCTTGCTTTGCGCAAGGGACGAGAACTTCTCGTGGTGCCACCCTAATTGACGGAATTCTTCCGCCCACTTTTCAGTCGATAACGAGACCACCCGATGCAAAAATACTCCCTTTTAGAGTGTCCTACCGTGTGTCTTTCAGGCTAGTTCCAGTCTTGCCAGCCCTCCCTGGAGAAAGATTAACCCGGAATTTTTCAAAAGGTATCGCAAGTATTCTGCATTACAAATCTAATCTGATAGCTAACTGCGTTAACACCTATTACACACAAGCACAATCTTACACTTAATCAAAATATTGTTAACCCGATAGCTAACACTACATCCTAAATATTTTATCAAGAGCAATCATCAATGTCAATTAATTTAGGATAACTTTGTAAATTGATCGATTTCCCGCCTCCTCATACCAAGAAAGGATTATCCTTTTTTTCCTCCCCTATACTGGTTTCTTCGCCATGACCAGGAAAAACTCGGGTATCTTCGGGAAGTATTAAGAGCTTTTTCTTGACACCATCTAGAAGTTGATTCATCGATCCTCCTGGGAAATCAGTTCGACCAATCGACCCAGCAAAAAGCGTATCCCCACTAAACAAGCCTTCAGAGCATAAAAAACAAACGCCTCCAGGTGAGTGTCCTGGCGTTGAGATAACCTTAAGTCGTTTTTTACCAATGGCAAGTTCTTGCCCGTCTTCAAGCAGGACATCCGCCTTTTGAAGTACAAGTCCCGGGCCAAAGAAACTAGAGAGGTTTCTCTTTCCATCTGTAAGCATTCCTGCATCATCCCCATGAATCCCTACTAAGACATCTCCTAATAGTTCTTTTAGCTCATCGACGGCACCGATGTGATCCACATGTCCGTGGGTAAGCAGAATGTAGTCCACCTTTAGACCCTTCTCTAAAACCCAGCGATAAATCCTTTTCCCATCAGCACCAGGATCAATAATCGCTGCTTTCTTGCTTTCCTCACAAGCGTACAAATAACAATTTGCGCCCATGGAACCCATCGCTCTGCTTTCGATCATAACATTACCTCCTAAAACTTCTTCTTACTATCCAAAAGTATCGTCACAGGCCCATCGTTAACCAACTCAACCTCCATTTCCGCTTGAAAGACCCCTGTCTCCACCTTTATCTCATAATTACGGATTCCTTCAACGCATTGATCAAATAAAGCTTTAGCCTGCTCCGGCGATGCTGCCGTAGAAAAACTAGGACGTTTTCCCTTACGGCAATCACCATAAAGAGTAAACTGAGAAACTATAAGGATTTCTCCATCTATATCCAGTACGGAGCAGTTCATTTTTCCGCCATGATCTTCAAAAATCCGCAGCCCTGTAAGTTTATCAATCATCCATCGAACATCGTCCGACCCGTCTTCCTGTCCGACAGCCAGCAGGACCAAGAGTCCGGCAGCTATACTTCCTACTCTTTCACCGTTCACGGTTACCGAGGCACGTTTAACACGCTGAACAACACTGCGCATCTT
This sequence comes from Desulfosporosinus sp., assembly GCA_016278585.1. Taxonomy (GTDB): domain Bacteria; phylum Bacillota; class Desulfitobacteriia; order Desulfitobacteriales; family Desulfitobacteriaceae; genus Desulfosporosinus. The sequence goes on along the minus strand of JADQBO010000110.1, from coordinate 4,281 downwards.
AATTTCCTCCCGAATGGATCCGTTTGACTTCTGTAATATCTTTAACCCTGCGAATTTTATGCATCACCATTCTAAGATGTTCCACGTTCCTTATTTCAATTCGCAACTGAATATATGCAACATCCCCTTTACCTACTCGGGCATTAATTCCCAGAATATGTGTACGGGTATCTAAGACAGTGTTCATAACCTCCGTAACCAAACGCGGCTTATCTCTACCATAGATTTGAATATCTACAGGATAGGCGGAATCCACTTGATCTGCCCACATAACCTCCACGATCCGATCCAACTCATCCTGGGAATGGTTAAGAACATTGCTACAATCCCCACGATGAATAGAAACCCCGCGGCCCCGCGTAATGTAGCCCATGATTGAATCTCCCGGAAGAGGGTTACAACACTGTGCAAAACGGATCAATACATTATCGACGCCTTTGACCCTTACTCCATGGGAGGCTTTACCGTACGAACTCGGAGTTGGCGCTTTACCCTCTCCCTGTCGAAGTGCTGCAAGCTGCAATTTTTCTCGTTCTTCTTTGGTAAGATCCTCACGTAAGCGCATCAAAACCTTATTAGGCGTCAGAATTCCGTCCCCTATGGAGGCGTATAAATCATCCAACCCTACTAAATTTTGACTTTTTCCGATCGCCATGAGGCTTTCTGGTCTAAGGATAACTAGTGGATCCAGCCCCAGCTTACGGACCTCACGCTCTAAATTTTCACGCCCACGTATGATATTATCCTCTCGTTGCTCTTTCTTAAACCATTGGCGAATCCTAGTCTTAGCTTGTGACGTTTTAACAAACGCTAACCAGTCACGACTGGGTGAGCCACCTTGCTTCGAGGTAAGGATTTCAAGAATATCTCCGTTCGTTAATTTTGTCTCAAGAGGAACGATCCGTCCGTTAATTTTTGCCCCTATGCAACGGTGCCCCACATCTGTATGAACACGATAAGCAAAATCAATCGGACAGGATTCTGCTGGAAGTTCTACAACATCCCCTTTGGGAGTAAATACAAAAACAGTATCGGCAAATAAGTCAATTTTTAACGTTTCCATAAATTCTCCGGCATCCCGGGAATCATGTTGCCATTCGAGCAATTGACGCAACCAAGAGAGTTTTTGCTCAAAGTTAACACCCGTTGGCTTATTGCCACGCTCCCTGTTGCTGTTATTACCACACTCTTTATTCCCTTTGTTACCGCACTCTTTATTGCTTCCTTCCTTATACTTCCAATGTGCAGCTATACCGTATTCTGACGTGCGGTGCATCTCACAGGTCCTGATCTGAATTTCGAAGGGTTCTCCATTAACTCCAATCAAGGTCGTATGTAGCGATTGATACATATTTGGTTTGGGCATAGCAATATAGTCTTTAAAGCGCCCTGGTATCGGTTTCCACATAGTATGGATAATTCCTAAGGCACCGTAACAATCGTTAACTGATTCCACAACAACCCGAATTGCTATAAGATCATAAATTTCACTAAGTTCTTTGTTCTGAGTTGTCATTTTTCGATAAATGCTGTAGAAGTGCTTCGGACGACCCGCAATATCTGCATAAATTTCTACTTCATCCAACCGTTCTCGCATTTCAATGATAACTTGGTTGATATAGGCCTCGCGTTCCCGTCGTTTTAGAGCAATTCCTTCTACTAGGTCATAGTATTCCTGTGGTTTTATATATCGAAACGAAAGGTCTTCCAATTCCCATTTAATTCGAAAAATTCCTAGCCGATTAGCTAACGGCGCAAAGATTTCAAGAGTTTCTTGAGCAATTTCCTTTTGCTTTTCAACCGAATGATATTTCAAGGTTCGCATATTATGAAGGCGATCCGCTAGTTTAATAAGAATTACGCGGATGTCTTTGGCCATCGCCAAAAACATCTTGCGTAAATTTTCAACCTGTTGTTCTACCTTACTCTTGTACTCAATTCGACCAAGTTTGGTTACACCATCGACAAGCAGCGCGACTTCTGAACCAAATTCTTTCTCAATGTCTGAAATAGTATATTCTGTATCTTCCACGACATCATGAAGTAGGGCGGCAGCAATGGTTGCTTCATCCATTTCTAGTTCAACCAAAATCTGGGCAACTTCTAAGGGATGTAGAATATAATCTTCCCCGGAATTGCGAAGTTGGTTCCTATGTGCCACTTCAGCAAACTGATAGGCCTTATCCACAATGGCTAGACGCGCCTGTGGGGATTGCTTTTTCATTTTTACCATTAATTCTGCGAAGGACATGGGTGAACTCCTCTCATCCGCACTATAACGCTCGATCCATCACTGAACGAAATGTATCTGTAAGACCTCTAATACTCCACTAGAGAAAATACGGGGTAATCCATTAGCTTCTCCCGCCCATTTAGTACGGTTAGTTCAATCAAAAAGCCCATCCCAATCACGTCAGCACCAATCTTTTTCATCAGGTTTGCGGTTGCAAGCATTGTTCCACCTGTTGCCAACAGGTCATCCACGACAACTATTCGCTCTCCTGCTTGTATAGCATCGGCATGAACTTCCAACGTATCAAACCCATACTCTAAATCGTAGGTCTCACCGATCGTTTTGGCAGGCAGCTTACCGGGTTTTCGAACTGGCACAAATCCAACGCCTAAGGCATAGGCAACTGGGGCGCCAAATAAGAATCCACGTGCTTCAGGACCGACAATCACGTCAGGCCGCCAGGGCTTTATTTTCTCCACGAGGGTATTAATAGCAACTTGGTACATTTCGCCGTTTTTCAGCAATGTCGTAATATCTTTATATGATATTCCTTCCTTGGGAAAATCAGAAATTACGCGAATATGATCTCTAAAATCCATGATCCTTCGGCCGCCTTTCTCTAGTTGCAAAAGATTCCTATAATTTTATGTTCATTGGAGGGTTATTGTATCGTAAGTTTACCTTGGTAAACAGACGCTCCTAGTAGTTGCTGCTGAAACTTTGAGGCCCTCTCTAAATGTTCCCTTGCGAAGCGATAGCGCAGAGAGGAGTCAAGTTCTAATTTATTCTGAGCTGGAATCCATTCCAGGGCGAGCTTGTCTGTTCCTCCAAGACAACGGATAAGCCCTAATTCTTCTAAGATTTTTAAAGCAGTTTTCTCTCTTTCAGAATTCTCAAGAGCAACGCCCCAGTGAAAGGGATTTTCCACCTTCGATTGAGCGAGTAAACCCCGGTATAATAGAACAAGTTCATCACGAGATATGGAACAACAAGGCTCAACAGGTCTTTGAAATCCCGCTAGGGCAATACGAACTATACCTAATTTACGCAGTCTTTCAACCCCTTCCCTGAAACCCTCATCCGTAAAGGGAAGACCGAGCACTAAACCAAGCCGTTGATTGACCTTTCCACTCTTATCCTGATTGGAAAGCTTGTCCTGAGAAGGCTCTTTCTGAGTATGTTCGTTATCAGTAAAATCATCCCCCCTACGGAGAATCGGCTCGGTCCCTGTGTTATCCCAAATCCATAATTGTTGATGACTATCTAACGGCCACTCCTCGCGAGACAAGTCTCGCCAATCTAGCCACTCTATTTCGGGCTCCTCTTGAGTTGCCGAAACTTCCTGCCAAGCAGTTCTACTATCATCGTTTCCAGGTAACTGATTCACCCAGCGGGCTTCAGCTTGAATATCCTTGATCATTAGTTGAACATCGTCTTGCCCCCGGAAAGTATTCCAATCTAGGACGAACGCCACATCTAATTTAATTTTATCCTTCAGCTCGTTCAAACGTTCTCCTAGTCGAAAGGCAATTCCTTCCTGCTTCCCTTGAGGTCCGAAACGAAACTTAAGATGAGTCTGCTCCTTACCAACCGCGCTAACGGAGTGTACAGGAATTCCTTTGCAGGCTAGAATCGGACCTGGGTTGCCAAACCCAAATGGAGCCATTTGTTCAAGTTCCCGGAGTAGAATCCCAGAAACCCCATCGAGAGAAACTTGACTATCAATTCTTAAAACTTCTTGAAAAAGAGTTTCCTCAAATGCTAAAGCTTGTTTATTTAGACCTTCCCTAAGTCTACCAATGTCTATTGTAGGGAGGGAAAATCCTGCAGCTTGCCGATGCCCGCCAAACTTTGTCAATAGATGTGCTTGTGTGCTCAACTGTTCCAAGACAGGATACCCCGTAATTCCACGAGCCGAACCCTTGGCTTCGTCCCCGTCTTCAGAAATCATAAAAACCGGTCGATAATAACGTTCTACCAAACGGGATGCCACAATCCCTATGACTCCATGATGCCAATGGTTTGTGGAGAGTACAATGACTCTCGGT
>JADQBO010000385.1 GCA_016278585.1 Desulfosporosinus sp. | reverse complement strand
AGCCCCTCGTTCTTTTGTCGTCAGGAACGGAGTACCGAGTTTATCGAGTATAGCAGGATCAACTCCTCTACCTTGGTCGCAGACTTTAAGTAAAATATAGTTTTCAACACTGAGGGTTTGAATGGTCAAAGTCGTCCCTGCTTGCATAGCTTCAAGTCCATTTCTTGCTAAGTTCAGAATCAATTGTCTGAGCTCGTTTTCATTTCCTTGAGTGTCCTTGACTTCTTTGAGCTCAAGAATTATTTCTTTGTCTTGATTAATTGCATCAGCCATCAAGAGAGGGGCTAAAGTGGTTACTATTTTGGTAATATTTATCGATTCAAAATCGGTGGATTTGTCTTTAGCTAAACTCAAGAAATCCGTAAGAATCAAATTCGCCCGATCTAATTCATCGGTCATCAACTGATAAAACTCGTGATAATCGTTGGTCTCAACCTTAGATTGGAGGAGTTGCAGAAAACCGCGAACTGTGGTCAGCGGATTCCTAACTTCGTGAGCAATACCCGCTGCCATTTCACCCACCATATTAAGTCTTTCTAAACGTGCCAATTCTCGATCAGCACTTTTTCTGTCAGTAATATCAATAAGCACCTTGAAAATTAACCTAGATCCGTCAGCATCAATAAAGGCCTGAGAATATACTTCATAAATACAATTTTCAAAAACCATCTCTTTCCACACAGCTGTATGGCTCCTAAGAACTATGGTGGACATACAGTCACTGCACGGAACTGATAAGCCCCCTATGACTTCATAGCAAGGTCTATCTATGCAGGGACCAAACTTAGCTCGAAAACTATCGTTAGCAAAACGTATTTTATGATTTTCTTCTTGAAGATATATAAGACCAGGAAAACTATTAAACAATGAATACAAACGATGATGCTCTTCCTCTACCGATTTTTCAATTTTCCTTTTTTCCTCAATATTGCGAAGGAAAATCGAGATTCCGCTCTCTGTTGGATAGATACTGACTTCAACCCACTGCTTTATAGTTAAAGCATACGTCTCAAATCGTGTTGGTATTCCATCGTTCATAACTTTAAGACACGCATCATTGATCGCTTTATTTCCTTGCTTATGAGTTTCCCAATAATCAGATCCGACAATATTCCCATCAAGTCCATTGTTTTCTCGGGCTTTAATCATGGCCTTATTAGCATATATTACGATCCATTGACGATTTACCGCTTTAAAATAGTCACCCATGCTTTCTAAGATATTAATCATCTCATGATTAGCTTTGGCTAATTCGTTTTCGGCAGTTTCTTTTTGTATGATCTCACAGCGAAGTTTTTCATTCGTATTTTCCAGCTCATCCGTACGAAATTTCACCAATTCCTCTAACCTTTCCCGATACTGGCTCAATTCCTTTTCTTTAAGCTCATTCTCTGTAATGTCCCATAAAGAGACAATCCGCAAGCGTCTAGCATTAACGGTTATTTCATGATTATTAATACGAACAGGAAAACAACTTCCATCTTTCCTTATGTGCACAGAATTGTATTCATAACGGTCATTATGTATCCTAGGGCCTATTTCCAAAAGATCTTTCCGATGTCCCGGAGCACAAAGCATATCATACATTGACTTTCCAATTAATTCGGAAGGGCTATATCCATGCATTTCAGCATAGCAAGGATTGACTTTTAGCAATTCGCCAGTGATGGCATCGGCAACCACTATACCCCAAGTATTCTCTAAAAAAATCCGGCTCCAAATTTCCTTGTCTTCTCGAACATCCGCTAACGTCGTTTCCAGTAAGGCAACTTTCTGTTTTAATTCCATGATCTCTGCTCTTGACATTTTTCATACCACTTTTCTAATTAGATTGCGGTTCATGTCCATGGAACTGAATAAGATTAATAAGGCATTGATTAAACATTCGTAGCTCCATTCGACAAATATCCCCTCAATTCCTTCTTATGTAAGCATTTAATATATAATGACAGTTTAGAGACCATTCTCTTAAAAAAATTCTGATGAGGGGTTTTTACCCCTTTATATCTTAGCGGCTCCTTGCCATCTGTGAAACCAGTTAGCTATCGGATAAATTACTCTAATACCCCGATTTTTTACCAGTCATAGTATTAACCTTCAACTTGAAAAGTGTTATTCCTGCTAACTTGGCATCTGTCGGTTGAATATTATCCTTTGAATATTGCTCCATGATAATTTTTATTCCCTCTCGTTTCTCCACTAGGTCATCGATGAATTCAACTTCACCGAAACCAACGACACTCTGATAGCGCATTGTCCATTCGCACCCCTCCTCACTGGGAAGTAGCTGTGCATCAATCTCGACTTCAAAGCAGGCCTGGGGATTTTCTTTAAGAATCAAAAGCTTTAAACCCACTGGTGCAGAATGAAAATACAACACTCGATCCGCATAACCAAAATTCATAGGGATAATATAGGGCATATCTTGATAGGATACGGCTAGTCGACATACTTGAGCCTTCTTCATGATTTCATCTAGTAAACTTTGGTCAGTAATTTCCTTATCACTTCTACGCATTTTTTTGCCTCTTTTCAATTCTTTTAGTATACTTCTCAAAATGAGTCATACCCTGCTTATCCTTGGGAAATAATTAGATAGAGTTTACAATAGACAAACTATATCAAGAAAGCAGGAAGTCATTTGAAAATAGCCATTATGGGTGCAGGTTTATCTGGTCTAGCCTGTGCAATAACCTTAGAAAAACATAAAATTCCTTTTACAATTTTTGAAAAACGCAGTCAGGTCGGCGACCGTTTTGTTAATGGAGAAGCCTTAATATCCGCTTTAACCAGACCAATTAGTGATCCAATTGCGTATCTTTCAGAAAAACACGGAATTAATCTTCAGGTACTTAGTCCTATGCGCCATATCCTTTTCTTCTCGGAAAAAGAGCAATCAGTCTTGAGTGGCCAATTAGGGTTTATCAACCTAAGGGGACGAGACTCCAAATCCTTCGAAAACCAACTCTTCAAACAAGTCAAGACCCCTATCAAATTCAACTCTACTCATACTTATGAGCAGTTACTACAGGATTTTACCCATATCGTACTTGCCACCGGAGATGCCGCTTACACCTCTAAAATTCAGGATTTCCAAACAGATCTTACAGTAACGCTGAAAGGGGCCACCGTTGAAGGGAGATTTGACCGGCACAAGGTTGGTATCTGGTTAAACTATGATGTTGCCCCTCAAGGGTACGCCTATCTCCTGCCTTATTCCGAGCAGGAAGCATGCATCACACTTGCTTATCCCGACTATCCCACTAATCGCGAGTTTGACTTGAATAAACTATGGGAAAAATTCTACGCATTGGCCTGCAGAGACTTCAAGCAACCTCTGCCCATTACCGATCGCTTTGAGGTCACCCGCTATATAATCGGATTATGTGGTCAACCTCGAATCGGCAATACCTTCTTTGTTGGTAATTGCTTTGGTGCTGTGATGCCTGGTTTCGGGTTTGGTCAGTTTGAATCCATCATGACAGGGATTTATGCAGCCCAAGATCTTTGTGGGCTTGGGCACTATTCCGATCTCACTCAACCCCTTAGAGAAAGTTATAAAAATTCCTTGGTGCTTCGCAGAACATTAGAGCTCCTTGATAATTCGCAATTAGACCGTATAGTATCTCTAGTCCATCACAGTTTAACTCAGAAGGTCTTGAACCATGAAAAGCTCAATCCTCTAAAACTAGCCAGTCGTCTTCTTCGCCCCTGGGTAAGCATAAAGCAGAAGACCAATCCCAAAAAACAAGAGGGTTAGCTCTCACGCTAACTCGATTTAGATTTCATACGGTTGCCAGATGGTTTTGGCTATTGCAAGCTCTTGGCGGTCAACATTCCCAAGGATAGCATGTCTACACAGTACGTTATTTTCCTTTGGGTTAGAGACAAAACACTTTGAGCAAACGCTAGTTCCATACGTTGTGGCCTTCTTATAGGTAATTTCTAGAGCAGCGAGATGTTTATTCTGGTAGATATCCTCCGGAATAACTTCTAACATCCACTCAAGATAGTTTGCATTATTGACATGTCCATTTGTATCAATATCACTTCTTCTGACCGTAAAAATCTGCTCGCTCTCTCCTACTTGATCAAGTTCCTCGTTCTGACGTTGATCCAATGATTCTACGATCGCTCGTGTCGGATCCGATCCATAAGCCTCTTGAAAATCCGGGGGAATTCTTAACGGGCGCTTACTTTCCGTATTATAAAAGATCCACAAAGACGTAGCTCTACCAATAACCCTTTGTTGCTTGTCCCTAATCAAGAAATCCCTTGTTCCATAAAAACGTTCAAACCCAGCGGACCAAGTTTCGATCATGACCTTTTCCCCTAGCACGGGATAACAATCCATCTGAAGATGCCACTGATTCAAGATCCAAGCTTGCTTTTTAGCTTTTAATTGCTCAATTCCTTGTCCCACTGCCTCAGAATGAGATATAGCCGCATCCTCTAAATAATGAAGTATGGTCAGGGGCGTAGCTTTCTCATAAGGGTTTACTTCGTGATAATGAACTTCAAATTCCAGCGTAAATTTATCACTTTTCACTTAAATCCCTCGTTTCTATCTAGAATTAAAACGTTCAATAATAGGCGCTAAGCCCCGGATAAGCTATTAACCTTGGGCGGAGTAAAATCACTCCCCTGGTTAATAGCTTATCCCCCTTTGAACTGTGTATCATAAATTTGGCGATAGAGACCTTCTTTCTCGATTAATTCCTCATGGTTCCCACATTCAGCGACCGTTCCATTCTCGATGACGAAAATTTTATTAGCTGTTAGAACGGTTGACAACCTATGCGCAATTACAAAACTCGTCCTATCTCTTAATAACGGCACCATCGCCTTTTGAATATACATTTCTGATACAGAATCTAGAGAGGACGTGGCTTCATCTAGAATGATAATTCTCGGATCTTTCAAGATGACTCTTGCTATAGATACTCTTTGCTTTTCTCCACCTGATAACTTGATTCCTCTATTTCCCACGATCGTTTGATAGGAATCTGGCAATGTCATAATAAAATCATGGATATAGGCAGCTTTACAAGCCTCAATCATTTCTTTTTCAGTAGCATCCTTTTTCCCGTACCTTAGATTTTCTTCGATGGTATCATTAAAAAGATACGGTTCTTGCATCACAACACCGATCTGAGCTCTTAGTGACTCTAAGGTTACCTCCCTAATATCCCGATTATCAATCTTAATACTTCCTTTGTCCACCTCATATAGTCTTGGAATCAGGTTTGTAATGGTAGTTTTCCCAACTCCACTCGAACCCACCAAGGCAACCATGGTTCCTGGGTTTATAGTAAAACTTATATCCTCTAATACTTTAACCTTACTATTATACGAAAAAGATACGTTCTCAAATTCAACTTTACCTTTTATATCTTCTAGATTAACTGCACCGGGTTTATTGGCAATCTCTTGTTTCTGATCAAAATACTCAAAAATTCTCTGAAATAAGGCTAAAGATCTAGTTACATCTATATGAATATTAGAAAGTTGAGAAATGGGCAAATAAAGCCTCCCCAACAATGCTACAAAGGCAATTATGCTCCCTATAGATATCTCGCCTTTTATAAATAAATAACCTCCATAAAAGTAAATCAACATTGGCCCAATAGCAATAAATGTGGTTATTGTCATCCTAAACCATCGGCCTACAACCGACTCCCTGATTTGTAGGCTGATAACCTCATTGTTCGTTGTTTCAAATCTTGCCAATTCATCCGTTTCCTTGGTGAATATCTTAGTAAGCAGCGCCCCACTAATACTAAACGTTTCTTGGATTATCTGATTAAGGTCGCTAATTTTTTCTTGACTCTTAGTCGCGATCTGCCATTTTAACTTCCCTACTTTTCTCGTAGGAATAATAAAGGTTGGCAGTATAATCATGCCAACAATAGCTAGCTTCCAGTTCATTGTAATTAAAACTGCTGCTGTAGAGATCAGCACAACAATACTCGTTAAGGCATTCACCACGGTCGAGTTAAATATCTCTTGAATTCCATCGATATCACTTGATATTCGAGTAATTATCTCCCCAGGCTTTGCCGCTGTATAAAAATTCAAAGACATGTGCTGTAAATGAAAATACATGTGATTTTTCATGTTTAAGATTATATGCTTCGAAATCCAAATACTGAGATACGACTGGGCCACTTGTAAAAGTCCTAAAATCACTGTGGTCCCAATGGAAATAAGGATTAACAAACTTAAGAGTGCTAAATCCTTCTGTGGTAAAGCATTATCAATAATATTTTTAATAAGTATCGGGGGTACAAGCCCCAGCAATGAGATCACCATAATAATGCCAATAACCAAAAGCATTTTCTTCCAATAAGGCATAAAATAGCTCATTATTCTTGCGAGCATCTTTCTTGTAACCTGTGGCATTTTAATATCTTCTTCATTTGCAAATCTCAGTCTGCCGATCCCTTGTTTCATTATATCAACTCCTAAAGCCTAAACGGGTAACCTTCTTTATAATTATATCACAGTTATTCCCTTTAGAAATTGACGCAGCCGTAAGGCATCTTTCCCCTCGTTTCGCTTTGTGAAAAGGATTATAGATATTCACATATCCCAACCCCCTTCTCTTTCGTGCATAATTATTAGACTCTTCTGTTTATTTAATGGGACATCTTAAATTGTTAGGATAGAACCCAATAAAAAACATACACTACAACACAGAAAGAATTAAAATATTAAGTTACGGAGGAGGCACCTTCGATGTATAACCCGGATGATAAACCTATTTCCGTCGTAGTCCATCCTGGACTACGACGCATCTTACTCACAAGCCCAACTCAAGATTCCCTGAGTAAAATTATTGAGTACGAACTCTTTAATCAGCCTTGTCCACCTCTGGCAAATGACATTCTTTGTCTGTTACCCTATTGGGAACAGCAAGCCTTAGAAGGGAACGATGTATTAGCTGCCCTAATCCAGTACATGTGCCAGCAATCCCTTAGTTTTATTAATAACGAAAAAATGATTCAGGCTAATCTCTTACGCATACAAATATTAGCTTCAACACCCGGCATTACTTCTTTTCCGGCAATTGAAGTTCAAGAAAATCTGGTTCAATTCCTACAAACTTCTGATATTCTGGCTGATCTTCCTGAATTAGAAGTAATAGCTTTTTCAGAAAGTGAAATCAAGCCCCTCTCGTCTGATTTAACTCGTTTTCGACTAACGCCCCATAGTCGTCGTTATATCCAAAATCTATTTCACTCTGAACGGCGCGAAGCCATCCTATCTGTTCTGGCTCACATTACAAAGAATTACCCTTTAACATCAACTTGCCGTCAAGCCTATGCCCTAATGCTGTCTCTCGATAACCCTGAAGTATGGGGCAACCATCCCTTCTGCGTGCGCCTTATCGCCAATCGCTTTTGGGATAATAAATTAAAGAAGACGGTAGAAAAATAATGTTACAAGCTTTTTCCTAGTTTTTTTTCTATAAAGACACTAACTAGTTCAGGATCAAACTGACTACCTGCATTTTTTCGCAATTCCTCAATAGCGATTGTTTCTGTTAGCGCACAACGATAACTTCTTTCACTTGTTATGGCATCATAGGTATCTGCAACGGCTATGATTCTTGCTTGAAGAGGTATTTCTTTCCCTTTTAAGCCTTTTGGATAGCCCTTACCATCCCATCTTTCGTGGTGATATAATACGTATTCAGCCATGTCAGACATATCATTGACCGTACTTAGAATTCTACAGCCTATTTCTGGATGCCGCTTAATTTGTTCCCATTCATCCTCTGTAAGTTTGCCTAGCTTATTAAGTATTGCTTCATTAATAGCTATCTTTCCAATATCATGAAGAAGTCCAACCGTTTTAAGTTCTTGACTTTCTCCTTCTAACATATTTAATGCTTGTCCTATTCTTTCACATAAAAGTGCAACTCTATGGGAGTGTGCCTCTTCCCTTTTATTCTTTTCATGAAGTGTATTTATGATGGCTTGAATTGTTCTCCCTCTCATACTTGGACCTTCAAAAAGTTTTTTCTTATACATATGGTCCTCAGCCTTTTTGAATATTTCTTCAATCTTTTCTTCGTCGTTAGTCTTAGTTTCATGGCCAAAGGAAATTGAAATATCAAGGGATCCTACTCTTTCTTCCAATGATAAACGATTAAACCGATTAATGACTTTTTCTGCTTTTAAAGCATCAGTTTTGGGCAATATGATAACAAATTCATCCCCTCCAAGTCTAGCGATAATGTCATCGGCTCGGCATCCTTTCCTTATCACTTCTGCCACTTTCTTAAGAAGCTCATCACCCATTACATGACCAAAGGAGTCATTGATGAGTTTCAAACCATTTACATCTCCAATAACAAGGGTCAAAGGAAGATTTCTTTTCACATCTAAACGTTTTAGCTCTTCTTCGTAAAATCTTCGATTGTATAAACCTGTTAGCTGATCATGATAGCTTAGAAATAGAATTTCTTTTTCTGCTTTTTTTCTTTCTTCAATATTACGACTTGCACCTACAATTTCTATTTCGCCAACAGAACTGTATCGAAACTTTGTTGATACTTCAACCCAAATAACATCCCCATTTTTACAAGGTTGTTGAATCTCATTTATAGAATGGTTGTTATATTTTGAACTCTCTATAAACTCCTTTAATCTCTTTTGGATAATATCCTTTACTGTCACAAATGATTCCGGCGTTAAAGCTTCTTCTAGGCTTTGATTCATCGCTTCTTCTGCCGTAATTCCTCTTAACTGAAATACAGATGGACTAATATATGTAAATTTATCGTTTGTTAAATTTAGTACCCAAATCACGTCCAACGCTTCCTCGGTTAAAAGCCTATATTTTTCCTCACTGGTTTTTAGTGCTTTCTCAGAGAGTTTAAGCTCTGTAATATCTGTGGCAGCGGCCATAGCCAATTCTCGACCCTTCGTACTTTTACCGATATTAGCAACCTTGAATTGCCAAATTCTCACTTTCCCTTCTGCAGTCGTGACTCTATAATCACCATCAACGTTTGTATTATTGTCATAATACGACTCTTTAATTAACTCTTGAATTCTAAATTTATCTCTACCATAAGCTTTAGCAGTCCATTCAGCAACAGTTGGGATATCTTGGATAGTGTAACCTGTGATTTCAGTCCACTTACGACTTAATTTGATA
>JADQBO010000144.1 GCA_016278585.1 Desulfosporosinus sp. | reverse complement strand
TAGCAACGAATCCTGGGGCATCATTAACTTCCACCGGTGTTTTGCCCATTTTAACGCTGAGATTTTCGATAGTATTATACACTTCATCACTAGTGGCTAGGCCACGAATAACCTCTACGAGTTTCATCACTGGAACGGGATTCATAAAATGCATTCCTATAACTCGATCTGGCCGTTTAGTGAAAGCTGCAATCTCAGTAATTGGTAATGAGGAAGTATTTGTTGAGAGAATCGTATGTTCTGGGCATATAACATCAAGTTGAGAAAAAACCTGAGCTTTAATTCCCATATTTTCTACTGCTGCTTCAATAACTAAGTCAGCTGAGACCGCATCCTGTAAAGAAGTGGATTTAGTAATGCGACCTAAAATGAGCTCTTTTTCCTCCGCCTTAAGTTTTCCTTTTTCCACACTTCGGCTGAGATTCTTCTCAATAATACCAAAACCCCTGTTTACAAATTCCTCTTTAATATCATTTAAAATAACTTCAAAACCCGCTTGGGAAGCAACCTGGGCGATTCCACCACCCATCTGTCCTGCTCCGATAACCATGATTGTCTTCACACTTGTTCCTCCTTTTGTCCAATATAAGACTTTTATCCTAGCGATTTTTAGAATCTACTGAATTGTCTTGCAATTTATGTGCCAAAAATATTCAATATGTTCAGACAATTCAAAAACTGACTACTACCAAGCCTCACAGGCTTTTGTTCTAAGCTAGGCCCCAAATTTTAGGATTTAAGATATGTACACATATGTATACACCCTAGAGTCAAGGAACTCCGCAATCTTTCTGCTACCTTGACCTTAGGCATTGTCAACAAAAGTGTACACTATGCTAATGGTAGACATGCATTATAAACACATTCTTACTTAACCCTCTTTGAACAGTAAGGCTACTATAATAATTAGGTTTTGTGCAATTGATGCTTAATTAATTTTTTGTACAAGCCGGCACGTGACAAACCCAAGGATTTTGCGGCTTGAACCTTATTTCCATTCGCAGTTTCAAGGGCAATGATCAAAGCATCTTTTTCCACGCCATTAAGAATTGTTTCTAGTGACCCTTCCACATAGGGACGTATATCATGGCTAGCTAAAATTTGCAGATAGTTGGGCAGATGCTTAAGTTGAATTTCTCTGCCATCAAGCATATTAAATGCCCTTTCTACTATATTCTCTAGCTCACGAATATTACCCGGCCAGCGATGTTTCATCAAGACGTCTTTAGCCTCAGCTGTTATTCCTGTTACTGATTGCGCAAATTGAAGATTGAACTTCTTAATAAACGTTGAAATTAAATCTTCAATATCATCCATCCTTTCCCGTAAAGGTGGAATCGTTAAGGTTACTACATTTAAGCGGTAATATAAGTCTTCGCGAAATTGTTTATCGCGGATCATCCCTTCAAGATCACGATTAGTTGCAGCAACCAATCGGAAATCCACTTTACGAGATTTATTGCTTCCTAATCGTTCAACTTCTCGCTCCTGAATAACCCGTAATAACTTGGCTTGCATGCTCAATTCCATATCTCCGATTTCATCCAGGAAAAGGGTTCCTCCCTCTGCCAGTTCGAACTTTCCGACTTTCCCCCCTTTTTTTGCTCCGGTAAATGCGCCTTCATCATACCCAAACATTTCAGATTCGAGTAAATTTTCGGGTACCGCCGCACAATTAACCTTAATAAAGGGACCATCTTTACGGTAACTTTGCGCATGAAGAAGTAGTGCAAATAGTTCTTTTCCAGTCCCACTTTCTCCCCTTAACAGCACGGTAGAGCCAGATTTGGCCACGCGAAGCGTGGTTTGTACTAAAGAACCCATCGTGAGATTTTTCCCCTTTAAGAGTTCCAAAGCTGAGGAATTGTTCTGTGACATGGTCTTTTTATAATAATCAAGTTCAGAACGTAAAATATCAACCTTTTTGGTTAGAGCGTAAAGTTCGTTAACATCTTTGAAAACAACCTTTCCTAAAGCACCTACAATTTTACCGTCCTGCATAATTGGAACTCTACTGGCTATAATCTCATGACCATTTAAGTCATGAATGTATCCATGTACAGGTTGGGCGGTTACAAGAACATCAGTAAACTTAGGATTATCGTAAACTTCAGTAATAGGTTTGCCGATTAAATCCTCCGGGGTCTTTTGAAAAAAACTCGAAAATGCCTGATTCGTCATCGTAACGATACCCTTTTTATTAACCACGATAAGCCCGTCATAAGCTGTATTTAACACGACTTCAAGGGTACGTTGCAGTTGTTTAGTTTTCTCATGTTCGATGACTAAATTGTCAAGGAAATTCTGGAGAATTGTAATGTCTTGAAATACCGCAACAGCTCCCACCAGTTCACCATGTACATAGATCGGGGTTCGATTACTTAATAAAACTGTATCATTAATTTTTAACTGTTGTCCTAACTCAGCGATTCCATTTTCAAATACCCTAAGCAACCCTGTTTCAGGGAAGTAATCAGTGATAGATTTTCCAATAATATTACTGGCGGGATTTTTTAAGATATTAAAAACAGCCCGATTAGCATAAATAATCAAACCTTGAGGATCAACAGCAATTATTGCGTTATTTGTATTATCTAAAATTTCATCAAGAGTCATCGAAAAGTTTTGTCCCTCCAGCAACATTGCCCAAACCTCCTGCGATTTTGGTATTATCAAATAATTCGACCAAAAAGAGGTGAATCCTTCTTGAATAACTAATCATTTATGTCAACTACACAAAGCACCTCTTCCTTCGAAAAAGTGCTTGAGTAATCGTAGATTTGTTTGCAGTCAGTCCGAGTCTTACTCACAGGTGTTTTGCTACAACAATCCTCTGAATCTGATTTGTTCCTTCATAAATTTGCGTAATCTTAGCATCTCGCATATAACGTTCTACTTTATACTCTTTACAGTAGCCATACCCGCCAAATATTTGCACTGCATCTGTTGTCACCTTAACCGCAGTATCGCTGGCAAACATCTTAGCCATCGAGGCTTGCTTGGTATAAGGTAATCCGGCCATCCTCAAAGAGGCTGCTTGATAAACGAGTAGTTTAGCCGCTTCGATTTGAGTTGCCATATCTGCAAGCATGAATTGAACTCCTTGGAACTCGCGAATGGCTTGTTTAAACTGTACACGTCCTTTCGAATAGGTTAATGCACCCTCTAGTGCTGCCTCAGCTATCCCCAAAGCTTGTGCGCCAATTCCAATCCGTCCACCATCCAGCAGAGACATTGCAACTTTAAATCCTTGTCCTTCTGCGCCCAAAACATTTTCTATAGGAACCCTAGCATCTTCAAATATCACTTCGCAGGTTGTTGATCCATTTAAGCCCATTTTATCCTGTTTTTTTCCAACATGAAATCCTGGCGTATCCTTATCTACCAAAAAGGAAGTTACCCCATATGGACCTTTAGCTTGGTCTATAGAAGCCATAACCAAATAGACGTCCGCATAACCAGCGTTGGTGATAAAACGTTTTGTTCCGTTAAGGACGTAGTGATCGCCCTTGCGTTCCGCAGTCGTTTGCAGGCTCGACGCATCCGAACCTGCATTCGCTTCTGTCAAGGCAAAAGCTCCCAAGAATTCTCCGCTTGCTAGCTTTGGTAAATATCTTCGTTTTTGCTCTTCCGTCCCAAAATACAAAATTGGGAACGTGCCCACAGACGTATGCACTGCTAAGATAACGGCTGTGGAAGCACACCCTTTGGCAATTTCTTCAATAGCCAAGATATAGGATAAGAAGTCCGAACCTGCGCCGCCATATTCCTCTGGAATAGGTATTCCCATCATTCCTAGCTTACCCATTTTACGAATGCTCTCTAAAGGAAATTGGTGCATTTCATCGGTTATCATTGCTTGAGGTACAATTTCTTTTTGGACGAAATCACGTACCATCTTCTGCATCAGTAGCTGCTCATGGGTTAACTGAAAATCCACCTATTACGCCCACTTTCAATGGAAAAATTGTACTTATAGCAAATTCATCTTCTTAGCTGCTTCTGTAAGTTCATCTCTAAAATTTGGGTGGGCAATAGCGATTAGTGCTTGGGCTCGTTCTTTAGCCGATTTTCCCCTTAACTGAGCCACACCGTATTCCGTAACGACATAATTTACATCGTTTTTCGAGGTTGTTACAGCGGACCCTGGGGTTAAGGTTGGCGTAATCCGGGATATTTTTCCATCCTTTGCTGTAGCAGGAAGTACGATAAACGATTTCCCACCTTTAGAACGATTTGCGGCCCGAACGAAGTCTGATTGCCCTCCAGTTCCACTGTAAGGGGTGCTGCCCATGCTTTCGGAACAACACTGACCTAGGAAATCCACTTGTACTGAAGCGTTGATTGTGACCAAATTATCGTTCTGTCCTGCAAGGCATGGATCATTCGTATAATCGACTGGATGCATCTCCAGCTGGGGATTGCGGTTCATAAACTCATAGAGGCGCTTTGAACCCAAAGCAAAGGTGGCTACAAATTTACCTGGTAAGTAATTTTTACTTCGATTCGTTACTGCGCCGCTTTCAATCAAGGTTAAGATTCCGTCCCCGACCATCTCCGTATGAATCCCTAGATCGTGTTTATGAGTAAGCTGCATTACGACTGCATCTGGAATAGCCCCAAAACCGATTTGGATCGTTGAGCCATCATCAATGTGATCTGCCACATATTTTCCGATTGCTTCCTGAACCGGACCAATTACAGGAAGACCGACTTCTGTTAATGGGGTCTGATCTTCCACAATTGCAGTAACCTGAGATATATGAACTAAGCAATTCCCGTTAGCAAATGGGACATTAGGGTTTACTTCCAGAACAACCGTTCTTGCCTTCTCAATAGCAGCCATCGTATAATCTGTTGCTAAGCTGATGGAGAAATACCCGTGCTCATCCATGGGCGAAGCAATACTAAACACAGTATCAACCGGTAGCTGCCCATCTTGAATCATTCTTGGCATTTCACTAAAATAACTTGGAATGTAATCAATCCACCCTTGCTGACCACCTGTTCGAGTAACACCTCCTAGGAAGTAGGCAACATGGCGAATATTATCGACTGTTTCGGGGTCAATATAGCCAAACTTCCTAAGGGGAAGAATCTGGAATAGTTTTACACCATGATATTCTCTACGATGCTCTGACAAAGCTGTCAAAAGCGCTGGCGGCTCTCCAACTCCAGTTGGTACAACGAGACAGTCTCCATCCTGAACCAGCTTAATAGCCTTTTCTGCTGCACAAAGCTTTTCTTGATACATTTCTTTAACATTTGACATTTTCTTTCACCCCACGCAGTTATTTTATGAACCCCATCATTAACAGTACCGACTATGTGTAAAAACTTATGCACATAAAATTATTAAAGGAAGAAGGATAATCGCCCTAGAATAATTAACTTAAACTACTAGGGCGATAAACCCAATTACTTTGTATCTTATTTACTTACTTACACTAGTGTCAGCCTTCAACTCACCGTTATTATCAGCTGGTGGTTTGGTAATGAAGGCAATGACCAAACCTACTAAACTCGCAACTCCTCCGATAAGGAACGCACCACTGAAATTACCAGTTGCATCTTTAGCCATACCTGAGACTATTGGAGCTCCTATCGCCGAAGCGCTGAAAAACAAGAGCACTAACCCATAGTTCACACCCAGATGTTTGGAGCCAAAGAAGTCGGCAACCGTAGCGGGCATGGTCCCTAAAAAACCACCATAGCAGAAGGCAACGATACCAATACCTACAAGTGACATCCAACCTTGCAAAGCATTGAGGAAGAGCATGGTAATACCAGAAACAAATAATAGGGTCATCAGTGTACGTACCCTGCCCAATTTATCTGCAGCTGCTCCCCATAAAAAGCGTCCCCCAGCATTACCAATAGAGATCAGCATGATTGCTAACGTAGCTACATAATCTGAAAGACCAGACTGGACAGCAAGAACTGAACCAAAAGGTATTACCATTAAACCTGACATACACCCAATCAACAGGATTGCGGCGAGCATATAGAATTGAGGTGTTCCCAGCATCTCTCGAGGGGAATAATCTCGAGTTACGATAGCAGCCTTAGTACCCGCAACTGGAGGGGTCCAACCAACCGGTTTATAACCTTCCGGGGGATTTTTCAAAAACAATGCTGCTCCAATAATCATAATACCAAAAACAATACCGAATATTTCGAAAGTTTCCAACACTCCCTTGTTGATTACCAAACTCTTAGCAATCGGGGTGAATAATAATCCACCAGCACCTAAAGAGCCTACCACTAATCCGGTAATAGTTCCTTTTCTATCCGGGAACCATTTTGATACGCAAGCAATAACCGGAGTATAAATCATACCAACGCCAAACCCCATCATAGCCCCATAAGTCAAATACAAAATCCACGCTTTATCAGCCGTTGTAAAGCTAGCTAAAAATACACCTAGGCCGATCATTAAGCCGCCCACAGAGGCCACTTCGCGAGGACCAAATTTATCCTGAATCCTACCCCCAGTGATAGTACCTAAAGCAAAGATGCCCAAGGTTACAGAAAATGTAAGTGCCGTGCTTGCCTGAGACCAACCAAACATCTTGACCAAAGGCCCTTGAAACACTCCCCAGATATAAACAGCACCTGAACATAGCATAATTAACATTCCGGCAAGAGCCACGATCCAGCGTTTACTCATATTTCTTTCTCCTTTTACGTTTATTTAGGTTTTAAAGCCCATAAAACAGATAATGATGACAAACGTTACCTCCCATTTGGTCTCGACAAACAGTCATGATTTTTTCCGCTTATACCTCCTCACAGGTCCAGCATTAGATCTACTAGTTCCTTTATTCAGAATATATTGAATTATATTGCAATACTTATGCCAATTCAGATAATTTCCGTATTCATACTGTGCTCGTTTAGCTTATACCGGGGTATAGGCAGGTTTTACTCCTTATAAAATCTCAAAAAATCTAAAATCTATAAATGTAGACAATTGTATACACATTAGAGAGCCAAACCTCGCAATTTGTTCAATATACTGACTTTTATGCATCTGTCTACTTATGTATACACGTATCTAGTAGTTTACATTTAATCTTAATATTTTGAATATTTTTAATCATTGGAAATATGGCGTAACTAAAGAGGAATGTGCTACAAGCACATTCCTCTTTAGTCATTAAGGGGGTAATTGTTGGCCTAATCTGTGTTAAATCTTAAGCCATAGCATCTATAATAGCAGCTGCCATCTCTTGAGTCCCTGCTGATCCACCTAAATCTGGAGTAATATAATCTCTTTGTCCCAAAACACGCTCAACACCTTTTTCAACTCGTTCGGCTTCTTTGTCATATCCTAAATATTTTAGCATTTCTACCCCGGAAAGAATCATGGCGAGCGGATTCGCTAGGTTTTTACCGGCAATTTGAGGAGCACTTCCATGGGCAGCCTCAAAAACAGCACCCGATTCCCCAATATTTGCCCCTGGAGCAACACCCAGACCG
Organism: Desulfosporosinus sp.; assembly: GCA_016278585.1. Lineage (GTDB taxonomy): Bacteria > Bacillota > Desulfitobacteriia > Desulfitobacteriales > Desulfitobacteriaceae > Desulfosporosinus. Next base: position 1,750 of record JADQBO010000144.1, on the reverse strand, counting down.
CCCACTAAGCCTGCGACAAGATCTGAAATGATGTCTCCATAGAGATTAGGCAAAACCAATATATCAAATTGCTCAGGAATTTGAACTAGATTCATACATAACGCATCGACAATTCTATCCTCACACTCGATCTCTGGATAATCTCGGGCTACTGAACGTATGCTTTCTAGAAAAAGACCATCGCTTAGCTTTAAGATATTAGCCTTATGACCAATTGTCACCTTTTTACGGCCTTCTCGGCGGGCTAGTTCAAAAGCATACCGTCCGATTCGTTCTGAGGCTTCACGGGTGATAATCTTAATACTTTCTGCTGCATTTTGTCCAACCATGTGCTCAATTCCGGCGTAGAGATCCTCGGTATTTTCCCGGACGACCACTATATCAACGCCTTGGTACCGTGAATCAACGTTTGGCAAGTTTCGCAAATGTCTTACATTGGCATAAAGTTGTAGTTGCTTACGCAAGGATACATTAACACTCCGAAAGCCTTTCCCGACTGGTGTTGTGATAGGCCCTTTAAGCGCTACCTTATTACGACGAACAGTCTCTATAACATGATCTGGTAATGGGTTTCCGTACTGAGCAATCGTGGCTTCACCTGCTTGAACGACTTCCCATTCAATGGGGGCCCCGCTTGCGGTAATCACATTTTGGGCTGCAGTACTAACCTCTGGTCCAATTCCATCTCCTGGGATTAAAGTTACTTTTATCGTCATGACTATTTACTCTCCTTTATTAAAGCCATATTCATTATTCGCGATTACAGTTTTTACCTTATTTAAATCTCAGACTCTTTTCTCTACTTTCGCTGCTTTAACATATCGCTATAGATATAGACTAGTTCTTTATCAAAGAGTGATCGTTTCATATCCACGGCCAGTGCTCTTACCCGCGATAACATCTCATTAGCGTCAACGTCCGTCATTTCTTTTCCATATTCAAGGAAAAACTTCGCCTTGATAGACGCAGTTCCTGAGTGTTTTCCAATAACAATCTGACGCTCAGAGCCAACATCTTCCGGGCTAAATGCCTCGTAAGTTTTAGGATTTTTCAGTGCCCCGTCTGCATGAATACCAGATTCATGGGCAAACATGTTACTTCCTACAATCGACTTCCAAGGAGGAAGCATTCGACCGGAGGCTCGGGCGACATATTCAGAAACCTCGACAAATCGTTCTGTTGCAAAACTTAAATCAGTATCTAACAAATGCTTAAGAGCCATGACCACTTCCTCTAATGCTGCATTACCTGCACGTTCTCCCAAACCATTAACAGTAACACCTACGTGGGAAGCTCCAGCTTTCACTCCCGCCAATGCATTCGCGGTTGCCATTCCAAAATCGTCATGGGTATGCATTTCAACATCAATATCTGCCTTTTCCATCAAAACCTTAATACGATCATAGGTTGTAAAAGGGTCCAAAATCCCGACAGTATCACAGTAACGAATTCGATTCGCTCCAGCTTTTTTCGCTTCTTTAGCGAATTGAACAAGAAAATCCATGTCTGACCGTGAAGCATCCTCGGCATTGACTGAGATATACATCCCTTCCTGTTTAGCAAATGTTGTTGCCTTAACCATCCGTTCCAAAACATCCTCGCGAGTGGTCATAAGTTTATGTTCAATATGGATATCTGAGGTGGAAATTGAAATCGCTACTGCATCGACACCGCATGCCAAAGAGGCTTCAATATCCGAAATAGCGGCACGATTCCATCCCATAATGCTTGATTTTAGACCTAATTTTAT
>JADQBO010000354.1 GCA_016278585.1 Desulfosporosinus sp. | reverse complement strand
GTTTCATAACGTTTTGTGCCTTGAGCGCAGCGAAAGGAATGGATATATTTATGACAAACCTAAGAGAACTTTATGGTTGTAGCATTTGTGGAAATGTTGTTGAGGTTGTTTATACAGGGGCATCTTCATTGGTCTGCTGTAACAAGCCAATGGATAAACTTGAAGCTGGGACGAAGGATGCTAGTCTAGAAAAACATGTTCCTGTTATAGAAGGAGCAGACGGTGGGATTAAAGTCAAGGTGGGTAGTGTTGCCCATCCTATGGAAGAAAAACACTTTATACGATTTATCGAAGTTATTACGAAGGATCAGGTTCTTAGAGCAGAACTTGAGGCAGGCCAAGCACCTGAAGCGTTTTTCTTAGTCAAGGCAGATGACGTAATTGAGGTTAGAGAGTATTGCAACATTCACGGTCTCTGGAAGGCTAATAAATAATAACTCATGAAATATGGAGATAGGCAGGATTATATCCTGTCTATCTCCATATTTTGAAAATAATCCGTTAATGAAACTTTGTGTTTGGAATATTCTATAGTTTTTTCTGATGGAATTATTGAAGGGGGAATGTATCAATGACATTGACTAAAGATGATACGATCATTGGCTTTGTAGGCACTGGAGTTATGGGGAGGAGTATGGTTGGTCATTTATTGAAGGCAGGTTATCAAGTTGTTGTTTACAACCGCACTAAGGCAACTGCAGATGAATTAGTTAGGATGGGGGCAGTTTGGCAAGATACTGTCGCTAAATTGTCCGCCAAGAGTGATGTTATTATCTCCATGGTAGGTTATCCTATAGATGTTGAGGAAGTTTACTTAGGAGAGGATGGAATTATAAATCATGCTAAGAGAGGTAGTTATTTAGTTGATATGACAACCTCAGCTCCAGACCTTGCTAAGAAGATTTATGAAAAAGCTCTAGCCATGGAAATGTATGCCCTTGATGCGCCTGTATCCGGTGGAGATGTTGGTGCACGAGAGGCTCGTTTAGCAATCATGGTAGGCGGAGATGAAGATGTGTTTAGAAAAGTACTTCCAATATTTAATTACTTAGGAAAGAATATTATTTTACAAGGGAGCGCAGGAGCTGGACAATATACAAAAATGTGTAACCAAATCGCCATTGCCTCGAATATGATTGGAGTTTGTGAAGCAATGGCCTATGCTCAGAAATCTGGTTTAAACCCCGAAACGGTTTTAAAAAGTATTGAATCAGGTGCAGCTGGAAGTTTTTCTTTGAGTAACTTGGCCCCAAGAATGTTGGCTAATAATTTTGCCCCAGGTTTTTATGTTAAGCATTTTATTAAGGATATGACGATTGCTTTAGACTCTGCGAAACAAATGGGCTTGGTTACCCCGGGTTTAGAGTTAGCAAAGACACTATATGAGAAGTTGGCAGAGCGAGGAGAGGGAAACAGTGGAACCCAAGCTCTATATAAGCTTTACCAGGAACTAAAGAGCTAATTATCTAATATAGATGGAAGGTGAGTGCAACTGCGTCACTCATTTTCCTTCTATATTTATAGATTTATGAAGTTTTTCCATAACTAGAAGGAATTCTAAGGGTAAATGTAGAAGATATTGAGGATTTAAGGAAGGATTGGGTTGAATTGGGAAAATGCGAGGCTATACAAGGGAATCAAGTTATTAAATAAAAAAAGAAATTTTTGTAAGAATGCAGTAATGCCTAGCGTATCTGACGTTATTCTGATGATTCAAGATTTGATACCTGGATAAATACTTGGGGTTTTATGGATAAAAATGATAAATTACCAATTTTACCATATGATTTCTTAATCGTGGTCATATTGACTTATTACAACCAGAGTGCTAGTCTTAATTTGGAAATAAAAATTTTTTTAATATAGTTTGTGCATTTTATTACGTTTAACCTAAACAGTTCGCTTACGAAGAAAGCAGATATAAATACATATGTGAAACAAATCATATTCCCTAAAGAAAATTATTTATACTAAAATAAAGCTAGAGTGTCCTATATTTTTCCCAAAAGTACTTTGAAAGCAAATATCTCCTACTAATCTAGGAGGAATGCTATAAGGTTGGAACAAGGAAGTCCTTGTTCCAACCGCCTCGGCAAACGCCGAGAGTTTATTGACATATAAGGGAGGTAGAAGGATGGCGCATAAGAGTATTTTAGTGGTCGGAGGGGGAGTAAGCGGACTTACAGCCGCTATTGAAGCTTCCGAGGCAGGAAATGAGGTCTATCTGGTCGAACAGAAATCCTATCTAGGTGGTAAAGTAGCCCAGATGAACCAGTATTTTCCTAAGTTATGCCCCCCGAACTGCGGGTTGGAGATTAATTTTAAACGGATTAAGCAGAATCCTCGGATTAAATTCTTCACTTTAGCCGAAATTGAAAAAATCGACGGTGTAGAAGGAGATTATACAGTAACTGTTAAATCAAACCCCCGTTATGTAAATCAGAACTGTACAGCTTGTGGTAAGTGCACAGAAGTGTGTCCGGCGGAGAGGTCAAACGAATTTAATTACGGAATGGACAAAACTCGGGCTATTTATAATGCTCATGAGTTTGCTTTCCCGATGAAGTATGTAATCGATGGTCAAGCTTGTTTAGGAGCTGAATGCCGAAAATGTGTTGCTGTCTGTGAGTACGGTGCTGTTGAATTAGATATGGCGGCAAAAAGCCTTGATTTAAACGTTGGATCGATTGTATGGGCTACAGGCTGGGAACCTTATGATGCCAAGAAAGTTGATTATTACGGTTTTGGAAAGCATCAAAATGTTATTACTAACGTTATGATGGAACGATTGGCCGCCTCAAATGGTCCAACCGCTGGAAAAATTCTACGTCCATCAGACGGCAAGGAAGTAAAAACGATTGCCTTTGTCCAGTGTGCTGGTTCTCGTGATGAAAACCATCTGCCCTATTGTTCTGGAGTATGTTGCATGGCTTCATTAAAGCAAGCAACCTACATGAAAGCAAGGAATCCAGAGTCTAAGGTTTATATGTTTTATATAGATGTCAGAGCGATGGGTAAATACGAAGAGTTTTATACAAAGGTTCAAAGTGATATTGAGATGATAAAAGGAAAGGTTGGCGAGATATCAGAGGATCCGCTAACTAAAGATTTAATCGTTCAAGTAGAGAATCAAGTCACTGGAGAAATTATGAAGGAAACAGTAGATATGGTTGTACTGGCTACAGGGATGGTACCGGCTACTTCCAATGTCTCGGATGAAATGGCCTATGATGAGGATGGCTTTATTGTTGCCGACCCACTGAAACTGGGGATTTATGGCGCGGGATGCGTCAAGAAGCCGTTGGATGTTTCCTCATCGGTTAAAGATTCTACTTCTGCAGCGCTTAAGGCGATTCAATCTACGGTGAGGAGGTAACCCAATGGATAAAAAAACAGGTGTTTATATTTGCACTGGCTGTAGTATCGGAGAATCTCTGGAAGTAGAGAGCCTGTCCAAGGTTGCCACCAAGGAAGGTAAGGTTCCGGTTTGTAAAACGCACCCCTTTCTCTGTGGGAATGAAGGGGTTGCCTTAATAAAGAGCGACATTGAGAGTGAGGGCGTTAATACAGTTGTTATTGCGGCTTGCTCACCACGTGTTAATTATGATGTATTTGAATTTGACCCTTCAGTTATTATGGAAAGGGTAAACATTAGGGAACAGGTTATCTGGAGCCATCCAGCAAATGATGAGGATACTCAGATGATGGCTGAAGACTTTCTAAGAATGGGTCTTGCTAGGGCGAAACATACCGATCTTCCTGTACCTTACCAAGGCGAAAATATGGTTAAAACCTTACTGGTCGTTGGCGGAGGCTTGACCGGTATGACAGCTGCCCTTGAAGCTGCCAAAGCAGGGTATAAAGCAGTTTTAGTTGAAAAAAGCCCAGCTCTAGGAGGCTGGATGAATGGCTTGTTTAAACAAGCTCCTCGGAAAGCTCCTTTTACAACCCCAGAAGAGGTTGATATTAATGAGTGGGTCAAACAAGTTGAAGCTCACCCTGATGTAACAGTCTATACTAATGCTGAAATACTAGAAATTGCCGGAGCACCGGGTATGTTCGATGCATCAATCAGCCAAAATGGCGAAACTGTTAAGGAAAGAGTCGGCTCGGTTGTACTTGCTACTGGTGCTGTGCCCTATGATCCTACAAAGTTAGATTATCTTGGTTATGGTAAGTATGACAACGTTATTACTGGGCAACAAATGGAAGAACTGGCGTCCAAGGGGAAAATTGTTCGACCAGATGGTAAAGAAGTTCAGAGTATAGCATTTATTCAATGCGCTGGATCACGGGATGAGAAACACCTACCTTATTGTTCTTCAACATGCTGTACTGAATCATTAAAACAAGCACGTTACGTAAAAGAACAAAATCCTGAAGCGAATGTCTTTATATTCTACAAAGATATGCGAGCACCTGGTCAGTACGAGCGTCTATATCAACAAGTACAGAAAGATGGAGGAGTTTTCGTCAAGGGAGAAATCAATGGCATTACGGAAGATGGCGAAAAGAACCTACTTATTGAAGCAACTGATGTCTTGTCTGGGGCAACGATTACAACCGAAGGCGTAGATATGGTAGTTCTGGCAAATGGAATGGTTCCTACCACAGCTTTTGGAGAGGACATTGTAGTCAAGGCCGAAACAGAAGAAGACTGTAAAGAGGATGATGGTCCTAAACCCGAAATTATTCTCAAGTCGAATCTTCTCAATCTATCATATCGCCAAGGACCAGAGATGCCTACCTTAAAATACGGTTTTGCAGATTCTCACTTCATCTGTTTCCCTTATGAAACTCGTCGTACAGGTATTTATGCGGCAGGTAGCGTTAGAGCTCCAATGGATGAATTATCTTCGGTTGAAGATGGTACTGGAGCAGCTCTAAAGGCTATTCAATGTATGGAATCAAGTGCTCAAGGTGTGGCTGTACACCCTCGTGTAGGGGATATGTCTTTCCCGGATTTTGCAATGTCAAGATGTACTCAATGCAAACGCTGTACAGTAGAATGTCCTTTCGGTGCTATTAACGAGGATGATAAATTCAATCCGTTGCCAAATCCTACCCGTTGTCGGAGATGTGGAATTTGCATGGGCGCTTGTCCAGAACGTATTATCTCCTTTAAAAACTACTCAGTTCCTATGATTGGTAATATGCTTAAGGCTATCGAAGTGCCTGATGAGGATGAAGAAAAACCAAGAATTCTCGTCTTCGCTTGTGAAAATGATGCTTACCCAGCTTTGGATATGGCGGGTATTAGTCGGCTCCAATACAATGCTTGGGTTCGGGTTATCCCATTAAGATGCCTCGGCTCATTGAGCTTAGTTTGGATTGCAGACACGATGTCACAGGGGATTGATGGAATTCTTCTCTTAGGATGTAAGCATGGTGATGATTATCAGTGCCATTTCATCAAAGGGAGTGAGTTGGCCGAAATCAGGTTATCGAAAGTGTCAGAAACCTTAAACAGGTTGGATCTCGAATCTGACCGAGTGCGTATGGATCAAATCTCCATCATGGATTACGATCGAATACCGGCTATACTGGACGGTTTCGCTGAGAGGTTGAATGAACTGGGCCCCAACCCTTACAAGGGATTCTAAGTGGAGCTAAGGGTAGGGGACATACCTCCTAAGTAAGGCTTAAACTCTCCAGGCAGGGGGATGTCCCCATTAGATAGCAAAGGAGTAGTATTATGGATGAAATAAAAGAAGTATCTCTGGAGATGAGAGAATATATTATTTCTTCAGGAGCGGAAACGCTTAATTGGTGTATGCAGTGCGGTCTCTGCACCAATCTATGCCCTTACCGACAGGTTCCTGGCGAGCTTAGCGAAGCATTTAATATTCGTAAAATGCAACGTCAAGGCCAACTCGGTTTAGAAGGTTTCGACGATGAAGAAGTTCTTTTTGCCTGTGTAACCTGTGGCATGTGTCAATCAAACTGTCCTAGAAGTGTTGAAATTATTAAAAACGTTCGCGCTATGCGTAATACGATTGTTGGAGCAGGCATCTTGCCTGGGCATTTACGGCCTGTTGCAGGAAGTCTTCATGCTAATGGTAATCCGTGGACTGGACCTCAAGAGAAGAGAGCCGATTGGCTAGAAGGTTTGAATGTTCCAGCTTTTTCGGAAGACACAGAATATCTACTTTATGTCTGCTGTACGTCTTGTTATGACACTCGCAGTCAAAAGATTGCCAAAAGCGTCGTGAAACTTTTACAGCAAGCTGGAGTTAGTTTCGGAGTTTTAACTGCTGACGAGAAGTGCTGTGGTGAGACCATTCGTAAGATTGGGGACGAGGATCTCTTCACAAAACTAGCAGAGTCAAATATTAACCTATTTAATGGAAAAGGTGTTAAGAAAATTATTACAACTTCCCCCCATTGCCTGTATTCCTTTAAAACAGACTATCCTGAACTGGGCGGGGATTATGAAGTTATGCATTATTCCGAACTTCTGGGCAATTTTTTACAGGACGGAAAACTTTCTCTATCAGGAGAACAAGCTAAAAAGGTCACATTCCATGATCCTTGTTACCTAGGACGACACAATTTAGTTTATGATGCACCAAGAGAACTTCTTCAAGCAGTTCCTGGAGTAGAATTTGTAGAATTGGATCGAGCTAAGAATAAGAGCCTTTGCTGCTCAGGTGGAGGCGGAAGAATTTGGGCAGAAGTACCCTTTGGGGAGCGTTTTGGCGAATTGCGCATTAACGATGCAGTCAAGCAAAATGCCGATGTTATAGTCACGGCTTGTCCTTACTGTATTACTATGCTTGATGACGCATGTGCAGGCTTAGAAAAGGGTGACGTTTTGAAGGTTATGGAAATGTCTGAATTCCTTTGTGAATCGATTAAGTAATTTTAAAATCACATCAGATTGTAGCTAACCTCATTCTATAAGTAATAGGTAAACCGATATGACTAATAGTATGGGGTTAGCTAATCTTCAATAGTGAAATATCATTCAAGAGTTAGTGAAAGGGGGGATGCCAGAAACATTGTTTATGCAGTGTCTCGTCCGACAAGTAATTGTTGGTGGTGTCCAGGATAAACACCTGTTTCTGTAGTAGACTCGCAATCATTATAAAATTATTAAAGGAGGATAAGACGATGTCAAAACTAGTACCACCCCATGGTGGAAAGTTAACACCGGTATTACTCCCTGAATCACAAAGAGCGGATGCTTTGGCTAAAGCTAAAACATTACCTGTGATTCGCATGACTTCAAGAGAGACTTCTGACCTATTAATGATTGGGATGGGTGCATTTAGCCCGTTAACAGGTTTCATGGACAAAGCTAATTATGAAAGTGTTGTAGAAACAAAACACTTAACTAATGGCTTAGCCTGGCCTCTTCCAATCACCTTGTCCGTTACTCGTGAACAAGCTGAAACCCTCAAAGTGGGTATGGAAGTAGCCTTAGTCGATGATGAAACGGATACTTACTGTGGTATCTTAACGGTTAGTGATAAATATGAGTATGACAAAGTCAAAGAATGTAAGGCCGTCTTCTTCACAGATGATGCTGCCCATGATGGTGTTGTCAAAGTTATGGCTCAAGGGGACATCAATGTTGGCGGTGAGTTAGTAACATTTAGCCAACTCGGCTACGCTTCTAAATACGGCGATTATTATGCAACTCCTGCTCAAACCAGAGCATTGTTTGATGAAAAGGGATGGGGAACTGTTGCAGCTTTCCAAACACGGAATCCGTTACATCGTTCCCACGAATTTCTATGCAAAATGGGAAATGAAATTTGTGATGGACTGTTTATTCACCCAATCGTAGGAAAGCTCAAAGAGGGCGATATTCCTGCTGAAACACGTCTGGAATGTTATGAAGTTCTGTTAAAGAATTATTTCAATGAGAAGAATGCTGTGATGAAAGTTTATCCGATGGAAATGCGTTATGCAGGACCTAGCGAAGCTATTCTTCACTCCATTTTCCGTCAAAACTTTGGTTGCAGCCACATTTTGGTAGGTCGTGATCACGCTGGTGTAGGCGACTATTATTCCGCTTATCAGGCCCAAGAAATATTTGATCTATTCAAACCAGGCGAACTTCTTTGCCAGCCTATTAAAGTTACAGCAGCTATGTTCTGTACAAAATGCGATGGCATGACTACAGAAAAAACCTGCCCACACGGTAAAGAAGATCATCTGAAAATTAGTGGAACAAAGTTGAGAGCAATGTTAGCAGCTGGAGAGCTTCCACCAGGCAATTTCAGTCGTCCGGAAGTATTGAAAATTCTGCTCAAATACTACGCTTCAAAGTAAGCTAACGTTGGTTGCAAATTAACAAGAGAAAAAATTATCTTGTTAATTTCAAAAAATATATGAATGATGGAGGTAAAACGAATGCCAAGTTTTGTAATTGCAGAAAAGTGCGACGGATGTAAAGGGCAAGACAAAACAGCTTGCATGTATGCATGCCCAAATGACCTAATGATGTTAGACAAAGAAGCAATGAAGGGTATAAACCTTGACCCTAGCCAATGCTGGGAGTGCCTATGCTGTGTTAAGGCTTGCCCACAACAAGCAATGGACGTCCGTGGTTATGCTGACTTTGTACCACTAGGTGCTTCTTGTATTCCTCTCCGTGGTTCCGACAGCATCATGTGGACTGTTAAATTCCGTAACGGCATGACCAAACGTTTCAAATTCCCAATTCGTACGACCGAAGAAGGTTCAGCTGTTCCTGATGGCGGTTATGAAATCACTACTGATATTAACAGTGCCGAATTATACACCGAACCTGCTTCACTTCATATGCCATTATGGACATATAAAAAGTAAGCTCTTGAAATAAGGGAATAAATAGGGAGGTTAAAATCAATGCCAATGAACTTTGAAACTGTAGAAGTAACAACCGACCTTCTCATCATTGGAGGCGGAATGGGATCCTGTGGTGCAGCTGTAGAAGCAGCTTACTGGGGCAAAAAACATGGACTTAAGGTAACCTTAGTTGATAAAGCTTCAATGCCACGTTCTGGTGCAGTCGGAATGGGATTGTCTGCTATCAACCTTTATGTTGGACTTGCTAAAGGCAAAAACACTGTTGAAGATTATGTAAAATACGTAAAAACTGACCTCATGGGGGTAGCCCGTGATGATTTAGTCGCTAACATTGCCCGTCACGTAGATAGCTCCGTTCACCTCTTCGAAAAATGGGGACTTCCTTTATGGAAAGATGAAGATGGCGGATATGTTCACGAAGGCCGTTGGCAACTGATGATCAGTGGAGAATCTTATAAAGTTATCGTCGCTGAAGCTGCTAAGAACGCATTAGGTGAAGAAAATATTTATGAGAGAGTTTTCATTACTGAGCCACTCATGAAGGATGGCAAATGCGTAGGAGCTGTTGGATTTAGTGTTCGTGAGAACAAAATCTATGTCTTCA
>JADQBO010000427.1 GCA_016278585.1 Desulfosporosinus sp. | reverse complement strand
TTGGAACAAGCTAATTATAACGTTTTGCAAGCTCAAAATGGTCAAGAAGCTCTCAATATTTTAGAAGATCAACATATCGATTTAATTATTAGTGATATTATGATGCCGCTTATGGATGGTTTTGAACTTGTTGAAAGCCTTAGAGAAGCAAATTTTAACATGCCTATTTTAATAGTCACGGCTAAAGAGGGTTTTGAGGACAAGGAAAAAGGGTTTAGATTGGGTACAGATGATTATATGGTAAAGCCCATAGATATGAACGAGATGATTTTGAGAGTAGCAGCTCTGTTAAGACGAGCTAAAATTACTAATGAACATAAACTAGTCATAGATGAACTTGTACTGGATTATGACAATTTGAGCATAAGTGGGCCAGACATGGATATTGAATTGCCTAAAAAAGAATTTCTGCTACTTTTTAAATTGTTAAGTTATCCAAAGCGAATTTTCACAAGGCAGCAACTTATGTCTGAGATTTGGGGGCTGGATACGGACATAGATGAACGAACGGTGGACAGCCACATTAAAAAGCTTCGTAAGAAGTTCGAAGACAGACCAGAGTTTAAAATCATCACGATTCGGGGACTTGGTTATAAGGCGGAGAAAATTTATGATTAGCAAATGGTCAAATTCAATTCGCGCCAAAGGGACCTTGATAGCTATCGGAATCTTGTTTTTCTCATGTTTTGTTTCTTTTGCCCTAATGACGATTCTGTTCTTATTGCTCTATCATGGTGACCTGAGTATCAGCGAAGCGCATACCGTTTTTGGCAGGTTCATGTTCGTAACCTTGGTCTTATGTGTAGCCTTAGGAGGTTCATTATTATACTTTGCCATTCGGAAGATTTCTGACCCAATCATTCGGATTAGTAATGCAGCAAAAGAGGTTGCTAAGGGTGATTTTTCAATGAAGATGGACTATAAGAGCAATGATGAAATAGGGGTTTTGGCCCAAAATTTCAACGTAATGACGACAGAACTTGGAAATATGGAGTATCTTAGAAAAGATTTTATTAGCAGCGTATCCCATGAGTTCAAGACACCTATTGCGTCTATACAAGGTTTCGCCGAAATGCTCCAAGATAAGAATTTGTCGGAAGAAAATTTTCAAGCTTACACAAACATTATCATTGAAGAGGCTAAGAAATTAAGTCATTTAAGTTCAAATATGCTACGACTTTCAAAGCTGGACCATCAATTTATCCCAGAGAGAACGATGCCATTTTCCTTAGATGAGCAGATTCGGAGGACGATTGTCCTGCTAGAGGAAAAATGGTCTCAGAAAAACTTAGACCTCGACATAGATCTTGATCAAATAGTATACATGGGTGACGAAGCTCTAATCCAACAGATTTGGGTAAACTTAATTGAGAATGCTATTAAATTCTCTGCTGAATCTGGAACTATCTCTATTCGAGGGAACCAAATCCTAAATAAGGTAGTTGTTGAGATTAAGGATCAAGGGATTGGTATAGCTAAAATCGATCAGGGACGAATCTTTGAAAAATTTTTTCAAGCGGATAAATCCCATTCCCAAGAAGGGAGTGGTCTTGGTTTAGCAATCGTTAAGAAGATCGTGGAAATCTATCATGGAGAAATAACGCTTACAAGTGACATGGGTCAAGGGACAACCGTCGTTGTTAAATTGCCATTTCGAACTTAATAATGAGGTCACATTGAGGTCATATTCTTGATGTAAAAAGAAGAAGAACAAACTAAGTTAAGAAGGGATTTGAAGGTATGAAACGAAAAATGATTAGCTTGGCTTCACTAGCGCTTGTGTTGGCACTGATTACCTTTGTCAAACCAGTGCAAACCTTAGCCCTTGATACTCTCTCGATTTTCCGCGTCAACAATGTCAAAACACTTGAAATTACAATGGCGGATCTCCAAGAAGGTATGCAATCAATGACTGAACTAAAAGAATCCTTCAAAGGAAAAGAATTAGAACACAACTCTCCGATTAACGTTCTGTCACAACCACAACATAAGGTGACAAAATTAAAAGAGGCTAAAGAGTTCAAGGCTTTCAAACTTCGTTTACCTCGTGAATTAGCATCCCAAAAGCCTGAAATATCAGCGATGGATTCTAGCAAAACCACGTTCACGTTAGATGTAGATGCTAGTAATGAATTGCTAAAAGCCCTTAATAGTCCAAAACAGCTTTCCAGCAATCTAAAAAATGTCGAAATGTCTATGGTATCTTCAGCTGCTGCCTACGCAAAGTATCAGGATGTCCTATTCTTTGCGACACAGAAATCCTATTTAGAGGCTCCGCAAGCTGCCAAAAAAGAAATACGGGATATCATGTTAGAATTGCCGTTAATTCCTACCAATCTTCGCCAACAACTTGCAGAGATCGAAGAGGATAGTTCTGATATCTATCTACCTGTCCTCGTTGGTTTCGGAAGAGAAGTAGATTTGGGCGGGAAAAATGGATATATCTACACTTTGTCCGATTTGAAAGCATTTACTGAAACGATTCCTCAAGATATGATAGCACCAGGATCACATACTGAGTCTTTTGAAGGCTTCAAAGGTAAGTCGCAGGGCGCAGCAATGGATAAAATGAACCAAGCATTAATTAGCAAATATGGTGAAGAAAAATTTGCTGCTCTGAAAGAAGCTCATAAAAAGGCTGCAGAAGAAATGCCCAATATGGAGAATGCTTCGGTACTAATTTGGACAAAAGACGGCATTTTGTATGGATTAATTGGAGCTAAAACGGATACAGAGCTTGCAAACATCGCCAGGAGTGTTCGTTAATGATCATCGAAACCCAGGCTCTTACAAAAATCTATGGAAATAAAACGGCCTGTGACCAAATTAACCTCTCAGTAGAAGCTGGACAAGTCTATGGATTCCTTGGCCGTAATGGTGCAGGGAAAAGTACTTGTATTAAGATGCTGACAGGTCTTGTATTTCCGACATCTGGAAAAGGCACAGTACTTGGTAGACCCCTTGGCGATGTTTCTGCCCGAGAAAAGATGGGCTACCTCCCTGAACTTTTTCGCTATCAAGATTGGATGACAGGTTTAGATTTGCTAAAGTTTCACGCCCAATTAATCAAATTGAAAAACAAGAAGGATCAAATTGGCAGGGTTTTAAAGTTAGTAGGACTTGAAGGGCAAGAAAACTATAAAGTGGGTTCGTATAGTAAAGGCATGCAGCAACGAATCGGATTGGCCTGTGCGCTGCTGCCTAATCCACAATTGATCTTTCTTGATGAGCCAACTTCTGCTTTGGATCCAATTGGTCGTAAAGATGTCAGAGACATTATTGTTTCTTTGAAAAATGAAGGAGCAACCGTCTTTTTAAATAGTCATCTTTTAAGTGAAGTAGAGGCAGTTTGCGACAGTGTTACGTTTATTCACAAAGGTACAGTTGTTAAATCCGCCCGGATGAACGAGTTACTGATGAATAAAATTTCGTTAACAGTCCGAGCTAATGGTATAACTGAAGATTTATTTGCAAGGCTAAAAAAACAACACGAATCATTGCAAAAACTTGCCGATGGCAGTCTAACAGTTTCTTTAAATGATTACGAGGAAATTCCTCCCCTTGCAGCTAGTCTCATCTCAAATGGTGTGACACTTTATGAATTAACACCCCATCGAGAAACCCTTGAAACTGTGTTTATGCAGATCGTTGGCGAGGAGGGGCAATCATCGTAGCAATATTAATCACAACGCTTAATGAAGCCGTTCGTAAAAAGACATTTATCGTCATGGGTATCGTCACCGTTCTGTATTTGGTATTTTGGACCTTAATGCTACATTATTTTCCCAACACCTCCGTGACTCATGGCATGGGAAATCAATTTAGACCCTTTGCGATTCAAATGGTAACGAAAATGGGTTTTCAATTTTCTTCCATGTTGATAGCTCTGCTTACGATTATGCTTGGATCGGGTGCCATTGCATCAGAATTAGAGTCAGGACTAATTCAAGGAATTCTCTCCCGGCCGATTCACCGCTATCAGTATATTCTTGGTAAACTTGGCGGATTGGTTATTTTAGCCTGTATGTACGCAACCTTCCTTTTCTCATCGATTCTGGTCATCGGAGCCATTTTTGGGCTTAGCACCATAACCAGTCTAACGTTTTCTCAAATCATGACAGGTTGGTTACTTTATCTTTTGCTGCCAGTGGCAGTCCTTTGCCTGACCTTGTTCGGATCAGTGTCTTTAAAAGCTGTGTCCAATGGAATCTTAATGATCTTCATTTACATTTTAGGTAATGTTGGTGGAATGGTCGAGATGATTGGTCAGTACGTGAATAACAACTCAGTTATTGGAACTGGAATTTTTATTAGCTTGGTTTCGCCTTTCCAAACAATTTATAGCACCATGGAACGCGTGATGGTTCCGAATTCTGAGCTGGCAGCAAGTGCTATGTCTGCTGCGAGTTTATCAGGTAGTGGCAAACCCGCAAGTCTATGGATGTTTGTATATATTGCAGTTTATATGCTGGGATTTGTGGCCTTGGCGATACGGAAATTTTCTAATAAAGATATCACGTAGAATAGTTTCTAAAGAAACATTGACACCAGGAGTGGCTAAACTATAACTCTTTGCTTTATTATTAAGGCAAAGAGTTATATTATAATAGGGTAAGAATGGACGACAGAAAGGTTAGTCATGTTAACAAAACAGTTTTTAGTTATTGCATCAATCGTTGTGTCCTTGTTAATGGTGGTTGTCGTTAATTTTGTTCGATTGAGAAACACAAAAAAACCGGCAGTAGCCATTAAAATTATTTTACCGCCACTTTTTATGGCTACTGGTGCGAGTATGTTTATTCTACCCATGTTTAGACCAACATTACCTGAACTGATAAGTTCTGTTGTAATGGGGATGCTTTTCTCGATCATCTTAATAAAAACGTCTAAATTTGAAATTCGGGGCAATCAAATCTATCTCCAACGCTCAAAGCTGTTTTTAGCAGCTTTGATAAGTCTAGTGGCTTTAAGAATGATTGGTAAAATTGTCCTTGCTGAGACCATACATATCGATCCTGCCCAAATGAGCGGCATTTTCTTCATCCTAGCCTTTAGCATGATCCTACCATGGCGTATCAGTATGTATATTGGGTTTAGAAAATTGAAAAGACAACTCGATAACGGATATCTCGATGAACTTAAGCAAAGTCATTGAATCAATCTTATAAACTCCTGTTGACAATTAATAAAATGATTCTATCATTACGTTGACTGACTACAAATTTGGGCAGCCTTCAAGAAGGACATTTTAGTTCAATCTTGAGGCTGCCCTTTGCATGACTCATTATAGTAGCCTATTCCAATATCCTGTATTTTCCACTTCGCATTTTTCCATAACTGTTTTACAATTAACCGTGTGTTGATGATACTTAGTGAATTGATGGGTTGAATCTTGAAAGAGAGGTGTTCAATGTATATCATTGATCGATTTGAGGGTGACTGGGCCGTTATTGAGATGGACCGGCAAGTATTCAACGTCCCAAAATCGTTACTCCCAAGTGCTGCTAAAGAAGGGGATGTTATCGAGATTCATATTAAGGTGAACGTCGAGAGGACTGAAGAACGGCAGAACCAAGCAAAAAAACTGTTGGACAATTTCTTTGATGAATAGGAGAATTATTAAGCGTGAAATTTTATGAAAAGACCTGGTTTATGTTTCTTATGCTTGTCTTGCTAGCTCCGGTTGGCATCTTTTTGCTTTGGAAATATAAAAGGTTTGGCAAAGTACCTAGAATATTACTGTCAATCGTGTTCGGATTATTCTTTTTAGGAATTGCATTTGGCAATTCGGAGGATGCCCAGCTTACAGCGGTAATACCCGCTGAAACTGCTGCCATTGAGACATCAAATGAGTCAACTAAATCGGATCAGGAACCATCAGAAAATCAAGTTGATCCTGCTATTACTCCAACAGGATCTGGAACGTTAAAAGTACATTTCATCGATGTTGGACAAGCAGATAGCATCTTAATTCAATCTCCCACAGGAGCTTCAATCTTAATTGATGGGGGAAACAATGATGATGGTACTGCAGTAGTAAATTATCTTAAGTCCCAAGGCGTAAAAGAACTATCCGCTATGGTAGCCACTCACCCCCATGAAGATCATATTGGCGGACTTGATACCGTAATCAATAGCATTAAAACCAATCAGGTTTATATGCCTAATGCAACTGCTAACACACAGACTTTCGAGGCCTTCGTTGCTGCAGTCAAAGCGAGTGGTGCTAAAAGAATTCAGACAAAATCAGGAGTCAATCTCGATGTTGACGGATTATCGGGTGTTTTCTTAGCTCCTATAAGTTCTGAGTTTGATGATACGAATGATTATAGTGCAGTCCTTAAAATTACCCATGGAGAGACATCGTTTCTAATGACTGGGGATGCCGAAAGCGTATCCGAAGGTGAAATGCTTAGATCTGATCAGAATTTAAAAGCGACTGTTTTAAAAGTAGGACATCATGGAAGTGGAACTTCTACCACAACTTCGTTCTTAAAAGCTGTTTCACCTAAATTCGCTGTCATTTCTGTTGGCAGTGGGAACAATTACGGACATCCTCATCCTGATGCTCTTACTAGGCTTTCTAATGAAGGAATTCCAGTTTTCCGTACTGATCAATCCGGAACTATTATTGCCACATCAGACGGAACCACTGTAACCTTTGATAAAGCATCTTCACCAATTAAGCCCCAAGCTCCACCGGCAACTTCGAAACCAGCGCCAACAACAAAATCATCAACAGAACCAACCAATACACCAACAACCTCTAACCCAACTCCGTCAAATGGGGGAGTCAAAATAACTAATATTGATCTATCAGGAGAAATTGTTACACTCAAGAATACAGGCAGTTCTACTGTGGATCTTACTGGTTGGAAGATAGTAAGTGAAACTGGCTCACAAACCTTTAACTTCCCAGCAGGTACGACAATTCAAGCTGGCGGAACTCTACAAATATTAAGTGGTAAAGGGGTACAAGCAGGAGGCAATCAGCTAATCTGGGGAAACGCGAATATATGGAATAATAGTGGGGATCCTGGTGTACTTTATAACGCAGCAGGTAAGCTGGTCTCAAGATACTAATTTAAAATAGCATAGAAAATCTCAAAAGAGGCCAAATTATGGTCTCTTTTGTCTTAATAAATTTTATAGGTTATGTCTTTTTTCAGAAGGAATATTAAAAAACGCCTTGAAATAAGAAGATTACAAATAATAAGTAAAAGTAGGGGACGGGGTTGTTGACAATACATACGGCTTAACCTAAAATCGTTGCAGCTAGGAAGTATACCTATGAATCTGTTTGGGAGGAGAATGAAGTGTGATTCGGAAATGTGAATTAGGTGATAGTGAAGCCATTTTTGCAATAATTAATGACGCTGCCCAAGCTTACAAAGGCATTATTCCGTCTGATCGATGGAAAGAACCCTATATGACAAGAGAAAAACTTTTGGACGAAATTAAGGAGGGTGTTGAGTTTTGGTGGTATGAAAAGGATGGTCAATTGCTAGGAGTTATGGGCCTTCAACGTGTTGATAACGTTTCGTTGATTAGACATGCTTATGTCAGAACTGTCAATAGAAACTCAGGAATAGGCGGAAAACTACTATTGCATCTCAAAAATTTAACAAATATGCCGATACTAATAGGAACATGGGCAGCAGCCGTATGGGCTATTAGATTCTATGAAAAGTTTGGATTTAAAGTTGTTTCAATGGATAGAAAAAATATCTTGCTAAAGAAGTATTGGAATATACCAGATCGGCAAGTTGAAACATCCGTAGTTTTGGCGGAAACGGTTTAGCAGGGCGCGTCTTAGGTGCCCTGCTTTTTTTATTGACAACATTTTTAAATGTTGTCAATAACCCCGTCCCCTTGTCATGTTTGTTGAAAATGAGACTTGACCCTATAGTAACTATAGGGTATAGACTATGAAATAGTAGCAACGGTTAACAACCGTTGCCGATATAAGAATCAACATCGACAAATAGAAAGGTAATGAAGTCAACGATGGGAAAGAAAATCTTAATTAAAAATGCAAAGGCAATTGTGACTTGTGACGCTGGAGATCAAGTGTTTTACGATACTGATATGCTTATCGAGGGTCCGCAGATTATGCAGATAGGCAAGAATTTGCCGTCGCAGGATGCTGAAGTGATCGATGGGCGTAACAAATTCGTTTATCCGGGTCTCATCAACACTCATCACCATTTTTTTCAGACGTTTGTCCGCAACCTAATGACCATAGATTATCCCAATATGTTAGTGGTCGAATGGTTGGACAAAATCTATCGTATTTTTCAAAAAGTTGATTCAGAGGTCATTTACTACTCTTCATTAACGGCCATGGGAGACTTGCTAAAGCACGGATGCACCAGTGCTTTTGATCACCAGTATTGCTATACACGCGCAGCGGGCAAGCTGCTGGTCGACCGGCAGATGGAAGCGGCTGCCCAACTAGGCATTAGGTATCACGCAGGCAGAGGCACGAATACACTTCCACGCAGCAAAGGGAGCACAATTCCTGACGATATGCTGGAAACGACAGACGAATTTATTTCCGATTGTGAGCGTCTGATTGATTTGTATCATGATCCGACATCCTTTTCCATGCATCAAATCGTAGTGGCGCCCTGCCAACCGATCAACAGTTACATAGAAACCTTCAAAGAATCGGTCGCTCTGGCCAGGACAAGAGGCGTACGACTTCATACCCATCTTGGTGAGGGAGAAAACGTTATTATGCAGGAGCGCTGGAATAAGCGAACCCTTGAATGGTGTGAGGAAATCGGCTTTATCGGCCCGGATGTTTGGATAGCCCATGGATGGGAGCTGCAGCCTGACGAATTCAAGGTAATGGGTAAAAGCGGTACTGGTGTTTCTCATTGTCCCGCACCGGCTGTCTTGGGCGGTTTTCCGATCCTCGATATGAAAGCCCTCCAGAAGGATAATGTCATCATTAGTCTTGGATGCGATGGTTCAGCAACCAATGATAGTTCAAGTCTGCTGGATTCGCTTAGGATGGCCTATCTGATGCAAGCTTACCACAGCAAAGTACGAGGGGGTTGTCTTTCACCTTACGAGTTGCTGAAAATTGCAACGGTTAACGGTGCAAAAACACTGGGACGAGATAAACTGGGGTCGTTGGAGGTTGGAAAAGCCGCTGACTTATTTATGATTAACACCGGTGTGCTGGAACTAACGGGAACCTTGCATGACCCTAAAAATATACTGGCGCGGGTCGGCGTAACCGGTCCGGTTTGGCTGACGATGGTCAATGGTAAGGTTGTATTTAGGGACGGCCAGTTGTTAGGTGTTGATGAACAGGCCTTGACTGAACAGGGGGAAAAGGTTTGTACGCGGGTGCTGCGCAATGAATGTGAGGCATTTCGCTAAAAATAAAATAAAAGATAGATCGGA
>JADQBO010000017.1 GCA_016278585.1 Desulfosporosinus sp. | reverse complement strand
TCTGCCCGCCTATATCAGGGTTTATCTTACTGATTGGAGCTGCGAAAGTTGAGTACTTAATAACTAAATGTTTTATTGAAGGTGAGGGATTTCTATAAAGAAGAATAGTATTATAAATTATAATTGGTATTTGTTATTACCATTGATGCTTTTGCTGGCGATAGTACCATTAATAGTGTATCTCAAAGTCGTACCATTAACTGGCGCAGCCTTTGACTTTTGGACAGGTCAGAAGGATAACCTAGACTTTTTTTCGTACTATAAAATGGTATGGATATTAATTAGCAGTGCTTTGGCAGTTGGGGTTTTGGCATCGGTTGTTATGTTTTACGGATTTGATAAAATAAGGGCAACTTATTACTACATTCCAATTGCGGTCTATGCTTTCTTTGTGATTCTTTCCACACAGTTCTCTCAGTATCCAGCCATTTCATTAACTGGCTATACCGATCGTTATGAAGGAATGTATGTACTCTTAGCCTATATGGCTATTCTATTAGTGACTATTAATCTTGTTACCACGGAAAAACATATAAAAGTCCTCCTTGGAGCCCTATTCACGGGGGCAATTATCATCGGCCTGATTGGTGTGTTTCAATACATAGGGTATGATGTTTTTAAATCAAGTTTTGGTAAGAGTCTTATTTTGCCTGACATTCACAACTAAATGGCGGATAATTTACAGTTTCAATTTGGTAAGAATGTTATATACTCTACCCTTTATCATCTTAACTATGTGGGTAGTTATACAGCGATGCTTTTCCCCTTAACGTTTACTCTATTTGTCCTAACAAAAAAGGGATGGGTCAAAGTCCTCCTCGCATTACTAGCTCTTTTAATGGCGGTTAACTGGTTAGGTTCTACTTCGCGGGCTGGTATGTTTGGTGGTTTTATTGCAATTGTAATTTTAATGATTATGATTAACAAAGTAATCATTAGGCAGTGGAAGTTTTTTTTGAGCGGACTAATTATTTTAGGATTTTTAGTATTTGGTCTTAATTATATGTCCGACGGTTATCTAGGTTCCCGGATAGGATCCCTGATTAACAATGCAGTGGAGATCACACAAACCTCAGAAAAAGATGATGCCAAGGCGAAAATCCTCTTGCAAGGATTGGATATCAAAGGAAACCAGGCAACTTTAGTTACGCCTACGGAGACTCTTAAGTTTGAGGTAAACGGTGAGCAAATTACGTTTATGGACAAGGACGGCCGTCCAATTCGCATGTCATTTGAACAAAGTACTGGAAAGGTCGATTTACAGGATGATAAATACAAGGACTATAAGCTTACGTTAGGCATGTTCAATAATATGAATGCCATGGTATTAGAAAAAGATATTTTAAAATTATACTTTAACATAACTAACGACCAAGTCGCTTTGCTAAATAGAAAGGGTCAGGAAGTTAATATTCAACCAGTAGAATCGTGGGGATTTGAAGGTAAAGAATTGTTGGGATCTTCTCGTGGATACATCTGGTCTAGGTCAATCCCCTTACTGAAAAACACCCTGTTTGTTGGTTACGGACCGGATACGTTCGCGATTTACTTCCCTCAAAATGACTTTATGGGCAAATTCCATGCTTATTATGGTGATATGTGGCAAGTGGTGGATAAGCCTCATAATTTATACTTACAGGTTGCTTTAAACACCGGAGTTATTTCCCTCTTAGCACTCGTATCATTATTTATAGCTTATTTCGTAAGAAGTGCTAGGCTCTATTTTAGAAATAATTATGATGATTTTATTTCTAAGGCGGGAGTGGCAATCTTTGTAGCAGTTTGCGGTTATCTTGGGGCAGCCTTTTTTAACGATAGTGTAGTCTCAGTGGCCCCTGTTTTTTGGGTGCTTTTGGGGCTGGGGATTAGTGTTAACTATATGCTAGAGCAAAATAGTAAAACAAAAAATATATAAGGGTAAAACTACGATTCCTTTTAGAAGTTCATTGTTTAAGAAAAGCGAGCCACCAATTCCGGTGGCTCGCTTACTATTTTAAGCGGTGGAACAAATGCGTGGTCCAAAAAATTTTCCCTGATTTACGGCTATTGAATAAGGATCTACCCCATTGGCTTTAGCAGTTTCTATGATGCTCATATTAAACCAGAGTTAGGAAGTTTTTTCACGATGCTATTTAGTCCAAGCTTACTACTATTTTCAAAATGTACGATACACCAGTTTTTATACCTTATGAAATAAATATAAATTCTAATAAAAACAACAATTTACATGTTAAATATTGTAATATGTAATCTAAATTTACAATAAAAACGCACTAAAATAAATTTTATGTAAAATATTAGGTGAAAAAAATATACTAAGTTACAAGGTATATTTTTTTTTACATAGAAGTAATATTTTCTTAGGTCATTTTTCCCATCAAGACATGACTAAATACCTATCTGACGGGGAAAAGCCTAGTTTATAAAAAAGAGCACAAAGACAAGGTAGTCACAATTGTTCGATGGTCAATGTGTTTGGGCGAGAGGGGGGAAATCGAAGTAGAGAAATAGGCAGGGTAAGTGATAGATTTTCACGGAAACGAAGAGGAGAGATGGATTAGTGCATGGATTAAAAAAGAACCTGCTAATTGGAGGACTAGCCGTATGTTGTACCTTGGCTACTATATTTTCTCCGATCTCAGCAGCAGCGGCATCCGCAGCACAGACAGAATCAACCACAACCAGTATTTATGGTTATGACCAGTATGAAACAGCAGCCAAGATTGCCCAAAGTGGTTGGGGTGGAACTTCTGATTATGCCATTTTGGCGGCTGGTATGCCTTCAAATCTAATTGATGCCCTGGCTGCAGGACCTTTAGCAGCTAAACTTGATGCACCAATCATTCTAACGGAGGGCTACGCACTAAACAAAAGTGCCAAAGAGCAACTTACCAGACTAAAGGTCAAGAAGGTCTATGTAACTAGCGGCACTGCAGTCATCAAACAAAATGTTATTGATGAGGTCAAAGGCATAACCACGGTAACAGAGGTTAAAGCTCTCGGAGGAATGAATGCTTCTGAGACATCGGTGAATATTGCCAAAGAGATGGCTAATCAAGGGGTTAAAATAAGCAAAGTTGTAGTAACGGGTGGAGCGGGCTCAGATGCCCTATCTATAGCCCCCATCGCCGGGGCTCAGGGTATGCCTATTCTTTATACCAGTGGAGGTCCACTTTCAAGCTATGTGAAAACCTATTTAGATGGAATTAAAGCAGACCTCACTAAAACTTATGTCATCGGCGGAACCTCAGTACTTAGCGAAGCTGCAAAGATGCAAATACCAGGAACTGTCCAGCGTTATTCCGGGCAAACCCAGTATGACACCAACATTGAAGTGCTCAAGCAATTTGCCGGGGTATTTAAGAACAAGAATACTTACGTTGCCAACGGCGAAACACTGGTCGATGCCTTAGCTGGCGCACCCTTAGCTGCCAGAACTAACTCACCCATCCTTTTGGCAGGCAAACAATTTCCAGAAACGAGTAAGAAGTTCGCCCAGTCAAGTCTATCCCCGAATGTAGTAGGCTTAGGAGGCGAGTCAGTCGTACCTGCAAGTGTTCTAGCTACACTAGCCCCTGCGGAGATCCTTAGCCAGGAAGGGTCAAGCAAAGGATCCGCGCATGCTGCCAGTTTGGAACATATTAAAGGAATACTTAAAGTAACAGGCAAAAATGTAACTGTTAAGAATGCTAAAACAAATTATAGTATTTATATTCAAGGTGATAAAGCCACTTTGAATAACGTATCGGTTAAAGGAACAGTTTTTGTTGACCCAGGGAAAAATGGCAGCGCTACTTTGCAAAAGGTAACGGCGGAAAATATCGTTATACTTTCCGGAGCTCAAGATAGCGTCAGACTGGAAGATGTAACAGCTAATGTTTTGGTTGTAGCGAGTAGCAGTAATGTTCATGTTGAGGTGACTGGAACCGCTAACATTACAAAAACTGTAGTTGCGTCGTCCGCCATTATCGATGTTATCGGAGGCTCCTTGGGAATGGTTGAAATAACCAATTCGTCTCAAACTGATTCTACAGCAGTGGAACTTAGGGGAGTCTTTGACACTATAGTAGTAAACAGTCCAGCTAAGGTCTCTTTGGCTGATAACTCTAAAATTACGAATGTTATCACGAATGTTAAAGCTGATCTAATTGTGCCACCTACTGCTACAATTCTCAACTTTGATGCCAAAGGTACGGGCACAACTCCCACTGGTGGTGGAACCGTTGGCGCTCCAAGTACAGTAAGCATAGGCAACTCATGGAGACCAGGTAACACAAACAACTCTAATGACAGCAATCAGGATAGTGGTGTAGTAAATAATGCACAAGCTTTATTGGCTGCTGTTGCTTCTGGGAACGAGACAATTACTTTAGGTTCTAACATCGACCTTGGAAGTAGTGCCTTAGATATTAACCGTGCTATTACTTTGAATGGAAACACTCATACGATAACAGGGAATGTTTCGGTTAATGTCACGGGGACCACTCTAAAAAATTCGACAATCACTGGTGACCTTGTCTTAGGTGAAGGGATTGGAGATGGAGATGCAATAGTTGAAGGAGTTACAGTCTTAGGAGACACGGTCGTAAAAGGTGGTGGAGAAAATAGTATCCACTTTACGAACTCTGTATTACTAACCGTAATTGTCAACAAAAATAATGGTATTATTCGGATTGTTGTAGAAGGTAGTACAAGCGTCACTGAAGTTCAGCTTGAAACCCCTACTAGGATTGATGCCAGCCTCCTAGGTCACAATGCTCAAGGTATAAATAATGTAACAATATCTGAGGCGCTTCAGGGGACTGTACAGTTGCTCGGCAATTTTGAAACTGTAAATTCTAGAGCAACTAATGTCAGAATTCAATTAGATGGAGCAACGGATATTCGTACATTAGTCCTAAATGCTACAGCCACCGTTTTTGGAGATACATGGACGGGTAATATCAATACTGCTCAAATCAATGCTAACGGTTCGACTATTTCTCAACGGCCACAAAACTTAGTGTTGGATAATCAGTCGAGTGTTAGAATTAATTCGGAAGTAGTAAATGAAAGTTACTCAAACAGTACTTCCGCTTCAATAACAAGCATCGAAGCGACTCAGTCCTCTATAAAACTTAGACTGAACTCGTTTGTAGCAGATTTAACAGCAGCTGATTTTGTTGTTAGTGCGGCACTGTATGATAATTCTACTCAACTAAATGGTTCCCCTGTTGAACTAGAATATTTAAATTTTGATAACGTACGTGGCCGTTTTAGTTTTAAGCCTTTGACTTTAGGCCCAAACCTTGGCAAAAGCTTAGTTATCAGCGTCGCTCCTAGCTCGACATCGACTAAAGTTTCTGGTGAAACGAAAACTGCAACTGTTATTATTGCCAATGGTTTTGGTGGACGAATCACCGACGTTTCAAACGTCGGTATTGAGGGAGCCATAATTGAGTTTAGGAATGGAACTGGAACAACAAGCGGAGACGTTGTTGGTCAAACAACAACAGGGAAATTCGGGTACTATTCCATAGCCTTACCAGCGGGTATGTATACCGGGGAAATATCTGGGCCCGGCCTTGTCACCTCATACATGATAGCAAATGCACCTACCGATGAATATCTACCCCTACAGAACGAAACGGCTATCAGAGCGGCCGGTATCAATGAAGTTAAGATAATGCTTACTTGGGGTCAGAATCCTCAGGACGAGGATTCCCATCTGACTGGACCGGGACCATTCCATACTTGGTATGCGGATAAACAATACAGTGTAGACGGTGTAGTTTATGCAGACTTGGACTGGGATGATACGCAATCTTATGGTCCGGAAACTACTACAATTAGGCGTCTTGTTGATGGAGTTTATAGATTCTATGTTCACCATTACTCCGGCGTTGGTACCCTAAGAGAATCAGGAGCAACTGTTAAAATCTTTGATAGTGGGAGTAATACCCCAAGTCAAACATTCAATGTTCCTACTGGGGAAGGGAATGAACGTTACTGGATTGTGTTTGAAATGCAAGTTAGTGAGAATGGAAGTAATATAGTCGTCAATGCAATAAATCAAATGGCTTATATTCTTAAGAATGAATTAGTAGCTAAAATTGCAGAGGCAAATCAACTAATCGCGAACATGACTGTTGGCGAGCAACCAGGAAACTATCCTCAAGCTGCTAAAGATGCTCTTAACAATGCAGTTCAAACAGCTCAAACGGTCGTAGACAAGGTGGATGCTACTGCACAGGAAGTGCAGAATGCAGAACTCAACTTAAGCAATGCAATTTCGGAGTTTCTAGAACAGCGAGTCCTTACACCAGAGGAACAAGCAAATAAAGACATTGCAAAGGCTTTAAATTTGATTCCTAACGCTTTATATCCATCAGAAGGAGCAGACACTAACGTACTCTCTATGTTAAACGCTACTGTAGGAATATCAACTACAAACGTCATACTAGGGGTCGAAAGTAGCGACAACACACAAGTATCAGCGACTAATGGTGATATCACATATGGGAATAGTGACGTTACTGCGAATGTTCTGATCTCGATTGCTAAAACCAATGGCACAACTGTTTACAAAACCGTGTCAATAGTGATTCCAGCTTATCAAATTCCATCATCGAATTTAAGTATCACAACGAACACTCTGCCAAATGGAACCCTGGGAGTGAGCTACTCGGCAAGCATAACGGCGATGGGCGGAACCAGTCCGTACACTTATGCGGTAACCAGTGGAACAACTCCAGCGGGAATCACTCTGAATGCAACGACTGGAATGCTATCAGGGACAGCAACGACACCCGGAGCGTTCACATTCACGGTAAGAGTAACCGATTACGCAGGTGTGACAACAAGTGCGGCATTTAACCTGAATATAAGTTCACCATTACCACCACAATTAACCCTCACAGGGGCCGCGCTACCAAATGGAACCCTGGGAGTAAACTACTCGGTAAGCATAGCGGCAATGGGCGGAACAAGTCCGTACACTTATGCGGTAACCAGTGGAACAACTCCAGCGGGAATTACTCTGAATGCAATGAGTGGAATGCTGTCAGGGACAGCAACGACACCTGGAGCGTTTACATTCACGATAAGAGTGACCGATTATGCAGGTGCGACAACAAGTGCGGCGTTTAACCTAAATATAAGTACGGATGAGGCTGATGTAACAGCAGCTTTAACTGCAATTTCCCACGCGGATTATACGAACTTGGTAGTGGCAGATGTTAATGACCAGAGCCTGAAGACGCAGGCAGTGCAAGCAGTCGTAACAGCAGCAGTAAATAATCCAACAGTAACTGCCATAGTAAGTTATACTTATGGTGAGTATGTTGTGGCGATTTCTAAAAATGCTGCGGCCAATAGCTATAACATTAGCACAGCATTGTTTGTGGTTGAACCCTAACATCGTAGATAATTGTTGGTAATAAACTTAACTAAATAGATCCTAACAGATGAGGAATTACAATTCCAAGTCGTTAGGGTCTCTTTTTATTTGGGTCGCTAAGTAAGTAAATTTTGAAGCTGCATGAGTTAATGATATAATGCGTCTTAAGTACCGAGACATCGTATCAAACAAATTATTTAGAGAAGGAGTGATTACTTGTTAAGAAAGATAATTGTGATATTAATAATTTCTGTATTAGGCTTAACACTTGTAGGATGTGGCACTAGCAAAACACCACAACCAAAGACGGATAATCAGACTCCGTCTAGTAACACTAAACAGAACTCAGACGCTGATTCTAAAGAAGTCCGTCTGACTCCAATCCCTGAAGGAACCCCCTTAGTCACTGCTAATACAGAGGTTTCCAAACAAATTATGGATCAAAAGGATGTCTTAGGTACTCAAATCTACGAGCAACAAGGAATGGTCTACGGGGACATTACGTTCAAGAACGGAGTTGCCAAGGATTATGCCCATAATCTGGCTAATGAGTTTTTGACTCAATTGAAGGTCAGTTACCCGAATCAACAGATTACTACCCAAGTTGTCATCGATGGAAAAACAACCGATTCTATTGAGTATAAGCCATGAAAACTATAGGCATCTCTAATGCTGTGTTCTAGGAAAAGGTTTAATGTAACCTTTTCCTTTTTTTAAGCAAGGGGACAGGTAAATTGAATAAAGTGTCGAATCTATAAAACAAGAGTGTGCATAAACTTGAGCTAATATTATTAATATAAATTTTATTTAACTCTCAAAGGGATTGTTTTCTTCAGAAATTTAGCGTATAAATAATAGGTGACCGAACGGTCGGTTCTTATAATTGGTAAGTAAAGGAGGAGTTTATGTGAAAAAAGGAATATCGATTTTGATGGTAGTTTTGATGTTGCTTGTTTTAGCGAATACAGTGACGGCAGCAGGCGACACTCTCGACATAGAAAAAGTTGCCATAGAGTCGATAAAAAATTCTCAATCCGTTCAATCAATAAATAGGCAGGTAACTCAAGCTCAGAAAAACTACGCAGATATGACAGGATTAGCTAATAGCATCAGAGGTGGTTTGCGTTATCAAAATTCATATGAAATGGTGCAAAAAGCTATTCTTTTGCCAATTGAATTTGAAACTATGTTGACACAAGCTACTAATGAACAATTATTAGTAACTAATGCGGTACGTCTCTCTGCTTACAATGCCTATGTTAACCTCTTGAAAGAAGATTATGCCTTGGATATACAACAAGGCCTCATGAATGGTCGAGACGCCGAGTATAGAAAAGCTCGTCTTCAACATACCTTAGGCATGGTTTCCCAATCCCAGTTCAGATTAGGAGAAATCGCTTATCTTAAAGCCCAATATCGATATGACAGTGCTCAGAAGAGTTTTAACTCGGCGTCCTTGTCCATCAACAAGATGATGGGTGAAGATCTAACGAAACAATATTCGACACTTCAAGATTATAACATAACCCCGGCAGCTCAGATAAAGCCATTAAATGAGTATGTTTCTCTGGCTTTAGCCAATCGAGCGGACATAATTAATGCCCAGGGTACACTCGATACCAAGAAAAAGCAATATGAGTATGGCAAGGCAGCAATACCAACAGATTATGAATTCTACGTGCAGAAACAAGAGCATGCCATAAAAAGTGCCCAAAACGATTTAGAACTTGCCAAAATAACGGTTCAGCAGGATGTTACCGATCTCTACAAGACTCTAGAAAGCGTCATGAAAAATATGGAATCTAAGAAATCTCTTTATGATCAAGCCTTGCTTAATTATGAAGCAGCGGATATCAAATATTCGAATTCTCAGATCTCCTTACTAGAGTTTGATAATGCAAAAGTAGCAAAAGCTCAAGCAGACATTAATTATAAAAATGCACAATTAGATGCTTGGTTAATGCAGACTACGATGGATTCAGCGTGTGGCATTGGGTTTATTCCCTTAAGTATTCCACGATAAAGGGTTTGTTCCGATCAGCACTAAAAGTTTGAGCAAAGAAATAGCACGGAGGTGTCTAACTTGAAAAGA
>JADQBO010000176.1 GCA_016278585.1 Desulfosporosinus sp. | reverse complement strand
ATGGTTTCACAACCCCAAGAGGTCATATCTCTCCAAGAGCTCCTAAAACCTGCTTTGGAATTTTTTCATCACCTTGAAGGGCAAGAAATGCAAGTGTTTGATATCGTCTGTCGGAGTGAGGAAGACGTATGTGTCATTACAATAACTCGGGATATTAATAGTCTGACTCAACGTGAAGTTGGTCTTATTGTTGAACTGTTTAAAACGAAGTTTAAACAGCAGTTGATTTATGATGAAATGTCTCTCCTTGAAGATGAACAAATATACCAGGAAGAAATGATAACTCAAATGCTATCTTCCATTCAGAATATCGATATAAATAAGAGCGTTGTGGCATTAAGAGAAGAAGGTAGAGTTTTGGTATTCAAAACATAGTAGTTGGGTATTCCTTTATCTTTTGGCATAGAAACTTTTGGGAAAAATCGGTTATCATCTTAACAATATAATGGTATCCTATATATGACAGCTTAATTGGCTATTATAAGGAGGAACTTTCGTTGCACATACTTTTTATTGGGGATATCGTAGGAAAGCCTGGAAGAGAAGCAGTCAAACAATTATTAAAGCCACTTCAAGTGGAATATAATATTGATGTAACCATTGCGAATGGTGAAAATGCTGCGGCTGGAAAAGGTTTAACAAAAGAAATTGCCGAAGAGCTCTATAATCATGGAATTGAGTTTTTGACCATGGGAAATCATGTTTGGGACCAGAGAGATATAATGAACTTTATTGATCGTGAGCCGAGGCTGATCCGACCCGCTAACTATCCGGTGGGTGCACCAGGACAGGGACATGGGTTTATACGTACGAAGGGTAAAAAAATTGCAGTTCTCAATCTTTCAGGTCGAGTATTTTTACCCCCTTTGGATGATCCTTTTAGTGGAGCGATACGCTGGATTAACCAGATCAAACAAGAGACCCCCATGATCATTGTGGATTTCCATGCTGAGGCCACTTCGGAAAAGGTTGCTATGGGTTGGTTCCTTGATGGCAAAGTTAGCGCTGTTATAGGAACACATACTCATATTCAGACAGCGGATAGTCGCTTGCTACATCAGGGTACTGCTTATATTACCGATGTCGGTATGACCGGACCAAGAGACTCCGTTTTGGGAGTAAAGAAAGAAATAATTATTAATCGTTTTTTAACCCAACTACCGGCAAAGTTTGAATTAGCAAATGGTCCAATTCAACTGAATGCTGTAGTCTTAGATATTGATGAGGAAACTGGAAAAACCCGGGCGATTAAAACTATACAACGATTTGCAGAGGCTTGAAATCAGGCAAAACATCCAACCATAAGGCCTGATTAAGTATTGCATAATTAGGAATAGTTATTGTTATTACCTTTACTGCTAACTGTCTGAAAATTCTTTATGTGTAATAGAGGATTTTGCCTGCTTGCCCTCGAATACATATATTCTAAGTTGTGGTAATACTTGTAAAATTAATTCGAGGCAGGAGGATGTATTTATGGAAGTTTTAAAGGTCTCAGCAAAATCAAGCCCGAATGCGGTTGCAGGAGCTCTTGCGGGAGTACTTCGCGAAAGAGGTGGCGCTGAGCTGCAAGCTATTGGAGCTGGTGCTCTAAACCAAGCAGTAAAGGCTGTTGCTATTGCTCGTGGTTTTGTGGCTCCGAGTGGAGTCGATCTTATATGTATTCCAGCCTTCACGGACGTTATGATTGAGGGAGAAGAGAGAACAGCCATTAAATTAATTGTACAGTCTCGCTAAGCCAGTTGTAAGATAGGTATCACAAGTCACCTGTTTGCTTTATTCAAGAGCAGACAGGTGTTTATTTTAGAGGAGGTCATGATCCATGAAATATCCCTATATTATAGACGGTCATTGTGATAGTTTAATCCATTTTGTCGATGGTGCAAGGACACTGCAAGATCCTTCAGAAGGAGGGCATTGGGATACGCCACGTGCTAAGATGGCAGGAGTATCTCTTCAGTTTCTGGCAGCCTATATCGAGACGAGGTATAAGCCATCGATGGCAACATGCCGGGGGTTGCAACTAATAGAAGGAGCTCATCGATTCATAGTGGATCATCCGGATCAGGTATTTCTCGTTCGAACAAAGAAGGACCTTACTCGAATACCTGATCCAGCATGTATAGGTATTTTGCTGAGCGTAGAGGGAGGAGAAATTATAGGTCAGAACCTCTTTATGCTTGATATAATCTATCATTTGGGTGTACGGGCTTTAGGACTTACTTGGAATCAGCGCAATGCATTGGCAGATGGTGTTGATGAAGTAGATACTCAGAGTAAGTTGACAAAATTGGGACAGAAAGTTGTTCTGCGAATGAATGAACTAGGGATGCTTATTGATGTTTCTCATCTTAATGAGGCTGGTTTTTGGCATGTCCTAGAATTATCAAGGGATCCTATCGTTGCGACTCATTCCTGTGCTAAGGCTTTATGTAATCACCCACGCAATCTGACAGATCAACAATTACGTGCTTTAGGGAAACAAAAAGGGGTGGTTGGAGTGAATTTTTACCCTAGTTTTCTAAGGGAGACTGGCCTTGCAACCAGAGAAGATGTGGTTCGTCATATTTGTCATATTGCCGAAGTCGCGGGAGTAGAAACGGTGGGTTTAGGTTCAGACTTTGATGGAATTAGTGAAGTGCCTAAGGGTCTGGAACATGTCGGAGATTATTCCTATCTAATGGACGATTTAATAAAGGTCGGGTTTACGAGTCAAGAGGTTGAACAGATTGCGGGCCGGAATTTTATGAGTTTACTCTCGAACGTGTTAAAATAGGAGGGGATATAGATAGCCGTAGAAATGGGGGTAAAACGTGGTGTCTACAAATACCCTTTATGAAGTCGATTTACATTGCCATACAACAGCGTCCGATGGATTACTGACACCTAAGGAACTAGTTCGTTTAGCTGCAGAGCTGGGTTTAAAAGGTATAGGGATTACTGACCATGATACGATTCAAGGATGGAAAGAAGCAGAGGCAGCAGGAGCGTACTATAAAATACAGATTCTTAAAGGGATCGAGCTTAATACAGATTGGCGGGGGACAGAAGTTCACATTCTAGGATATGAGCTTGATGGTGGATCAGATTATTTTCAGGATAAACTTAGGAGTTTGCGTGAAGCCCGTGAACAACGCATGCTAGAAATCTTGGAACGTTTAGCAAAGCTCGGAATTGAGGTCTGCGAGAATGCAGTTCGACAGTTAGCTCAAGGGGAATCTATCGGACGTCCGCATATTGCTCAGGTCCTTATAGACCGTGGGTTTGTCCGAACTATTCGGGAAGCCTTTGAACGTTACATAGGAATAGGAGCACCGGCTTACGTTCCACGTTATAAATTAACGACTGAAGAGGGTATTAGGTTAGTCCGAGATGCACGCGGTGTCCCAGTTCTTGCTCATCCTGGTATGCAACGACTTGAGGAAGGAATTTCGACTTGGGTCGAAGTTGGTCTTAAGGGAATTGAAGTTTTTCATTCTGAACACAAACCAGAGGATGAGACTAGATATAGCGCGATCGCCCAGCAACATCGTTTAATCATGACAGGTGGATCAGATTTTCATGGAGAAGCTCGTAAACCTGGAGTGGGTCTCGGACGTTGGGGAGTGTCGCTTAGTATTCTCCAGCAAATCTCTAAGTTAGCCCAGTCCTTTAAGTACTCGTTTAATGATCAGGAATGAGTCTTTTCTCAGTTATGGTTTAAAATGCTTTTTTCCGGCATACACTATTATTATTGATAGAGCCGGGGAGGCGTAAGGTTTGAATTCAATGGACGAAATAAAATTACTTAGGGATCGTGTTGGAGAACTAGAACAACGGGTCGAACATTTAAGAGTAAGTCGTCGCGTGCTAATGAATTTGTTAGAGAAGGTTGAACGAGAAAAGGTGGCCTTAGTACGCCGTCTTGAAAAGGAAAATGTGCGTTTACAACGAGATAACAAACGGTTTGCGAGATGGATTTTCTCCAAGAATAGAGAAATTGTGGAACTCCAAGATAAAATGGAATCTTCGGTTCAAAAAGCATGAGTCTACCCATGGGTAGACTCATGCTTTTTTGTACTGTCAGAAAGTATTAACTGACTAATACTGTTAGGAATATACATATTCTTCTTGATAGTAATAAATAGTACCTTAAGTTAATGTTTATTATCCGCTTGTTCTAGGAGGCGGCCCAAATATGTCGTAGGAGCATGATGTTCACGGATTAAGAGACATACCCTTGAATTAAGTTCTGCATTTTGCGCTAAGTATTTACCCCATAGGGCGTGTCGAGCATCTATCTTTATGGGTAATGCAAATACAGAGTGACCCTTTTCAAGTCGAGAACGGAAGAAATGGGGCAGTTTTTTTATCAGAACAATATAGACTCTATGCCAGAGGCGGATGTAGACGATAGATTTGCCACAATCGTGAAGGAGTGCAGCAGTGGTCAGATTTTCAAGATCGTCGAGGGTTAGGGAATGTTTTGCTTGAATAAGGCTTTTTGAAACATCTATAGCATGTCGTTGGTCAGAAGGGGATTGCTGGAGAAAAAGTTCGGATCCCTTCGGAGATAAGTGATCTAAAGCCCATTTAATTTCAGAAGGATTAATTCGTGGAAAGGCCGCACGGAGGAATTGCTGTACACGGTAAAACATGTCTTGCCCCCTTCACTATCTATCATAATGAACCAATTTCTATTTTACAAGCCGTCCGATTAATTTTAGGAGAACAGGGAAGAACTATATCATTGGGGTATCAATACTCTTTTTAGAGATAAGAGTTAAGAGTTAAACGCTAAACGAAAATATGTGTAAAAGTAAAATCGAAAATTAAACCTTAACAAAAATTAATCTGTTATTTTTATATATTTCTGTTATACTAATTAGAAAACTATTGGGAAGGGAGCTTATCATGCAGTCCAATCGTATAATCAATGAAGCGGCACTTACCTTTGATGATGTTCTCATTGTACCGGCTAAATCTGAGGTACTACCTCGAGATGTCGAAGTCAGCACGTATTTAACGAAAAAGATTAAGCTCAATATTCCCCTAATGAGTGCGGGTATGGATACTGTCACGGATTCCCGGATGGCGATTTCCATTGCACGGGAAGGCGGAATAGGGATTATTCATAAAAATATGAGCATCAAACAACAAGCCCTAGAAGTCGATAAAGTAAAACGCTCTGAACATGGTGTTATCACGGATCCAATCTTTTTAAATCCGACTGATAGCATTATGCAAGCATTAAAGCTGATGGAACGTTACAGAATCTCAGGGGTTCCTATTACAGTTGAAGGAAAATTAGTGGGTATATTGACGAATAGAGATTTGCGCTTTGAGAAAAATTTTGATCGTTTGATTTCGGAAGTTATGACAAAAACCAATTTGGTAACAGCACCTGTTGGGACAACCCTTGAACATGCTCAAGAAATACTGGGACAACATAAAATTGAAAAGTTGCCCATAGTCGATGCAGAGGGTATGCTTAAAGGCCTTATTACAATTAAGGATATAGAGAAAGCACGCCAATATCCAAATTCTGCTCGAGATGAAAGCGGACGCCTTCGAGTAGGTGCTGCCGTAGGGGTCACTCTAGATACATTGCAACGTGCTGAAGCGTTGGTTAAAGCCCGTGTAGATGTTTTGGTATTAGACACGGCTCATGGACACTCTAGAGGGGTTATAGAAATGGTTAATGTGTTAAAAGATCGTTTTCCGGAGACCCAACTTATTGCTGGTAATGTTGCAACTGCAGCAGCAACTCGTGATCTGATTGAAGCGGGCGCCGATGCCATTAAAGTTGGGATTGGACCGGGATCCATCTGTACTACTCGCGTAGTAGCAGGTATCGGAGTTCCTCAAATTACTGCGGTAATGGATTGTGCTGAAGAGGCAGACAAATATGGAATTCCAGTCATTGCGGATGGAGGTATTAAATTCTCCGGTGATATTGTTAAAGCCATAGCGGCGGGTGCTAGAATCGTAATGATTGGAAGTCTCTTTGCTGGGACAGAGGAGAGCCCTGGAGATTTAGAAATTTATCAGGGACGAAGTTTCAAAGTTTACCGAGGAATGGGATCAATCGGTGCTATGAAAGAAGGCAGCAGAGATCGTTATTTCCAAGAGAAAGATCAGAAACTCGTTCCGGAGGGAATTGAAGGTCGCGTTCCGTATAAGGGACCCGTTTCAGAAACGATCTATCAAATGATCGGAGGACTACGTGCGGGGATGGGATATTGCGGAAGTCCGAATATTGAAACCCTTCGAACCCAAACTCAGTTCATTCGTATTACAGCTGCAGGACTCAGGGAAAGTCACCCTCACGATGTGACGGTAACCAAAGAAGCGCCTAACTATAGCTAATCCAAAATAAACCTTAGTATTAAGTTGTCCATCTAAAGTAGTTTAACTTATCCATGGGCTTAGAGATGTGCGATATTTGAACCAGCACCAGTAAGCCTTATACAAATCTTAGAATGGGGAGAGAGTGTAACTCTCTCCCCAATTTTTTAAAAGGGATCGACATTGACCATCCCTTCTCGCCAGCCTTTATACCGGGGATGCGGATATCCACATTCGGCGCATCAGTACAACTAAGGTCTGGAAGGTTGGCGCTAACCAAGTTTTCGCTTAGGGAGGTACCCATGAATTTTGCTTTTTGGCGATACCAGCTTATCTTAAGCTTACTCTTTCTTTTTTGGGGTGAGTTTTTTGTTTCAAGGGGTATACTTAATCAATTGACCTTTAATTTTGCTATATTTTATCCGCTTGGCTTTTTGGTCGGGTATCGTCGTCGGCATGAGGATCTACGTTCAGCATATCTTGCGGCCTTGATATTTAACCTTTTATCTTATCTATTGGCTTATCTTGCTGATGTTCCAATTGGAAGTTGGACCCTGGTCATTCTAGATTTTACAAGTCTTATCGTTATTCTTAACATTGGAAACTATATTGGGCTGCGTGCTCAATCTAAGGAGTGAAAACACAATGCGAATTGTCATTGCACCAGATTCGTTCAAGGGTTGCCTCAACGCTTTAAGAGTGGCCCAAGCGATGAAAAGGGGGGTTCAAAGGGTTTACCCGGAAAGTGTGATTAATATGATCCCAATGGCAGACGGGGGAGAAGGTACAGTTGAAGCAATACTTAGTGCAGTTCAGGGTGTGGAGGTTAAGATTAGTGTTACTGATCCGCTTGGGCGTCCGATTGAGGCATCCTATGGTCTTATTGATAATGGAGCAACGGCTATTATTGAAATGGCCGCCGCTTCCGGATTAACCCTTTTATCGGATGAAGAAAGAGACCCTTGCATAACCTCCAGTTATGGAACTGGTTTACTTATTAGTGATGCACTGGAACGAGGTGTGAACAAAATTCTTTTAGGCATAGGTGGAAGTGCAACCAATGACGGTGGAGCAGGTTTAGCTGTTGCGTTGGGTGTTAAGTTACTGGATTCTCAAGGTAAAGACTTATTGCCAGGTGGAGCGGCCCTTACCACTCTAGATCACATAGATATGTCAGAAATTAATCCTTACCTTACTAAAGTAAAGATTGAGGTGGCTTGTGATGTTCAAAATACCCTTTGTGGTTCGGAGGGCGCTAGCGCTGTTTATGGTCCACAAAAGGGCGCAAGTCCAGAGAATATCAAGGTACTGGATGCTGCCTTAAAGAATATGGGGGAACGCCTAAGCGCAATTGCAGGAATAAAATTATTAGAACTAGCCGGTGGTGGTGCCGCAGGTGGACTTGGGGCGGGAGCTGTCGGATTTTTAGGAGCACAGTTGCGACCTGGGTCACAGATAGTTTTAGAAGTGTCAAAGGCGGAAGAAAAAATCAAATTCGCTGATTTAGTGCTTACGGGTGAAGGAAGGACGGATTTTCAGACGGCGTACGGGAAAGTACCAGTGGGGGTTGCAGCCTTGGCAAAGAAATATGATGTTCCAGTTCTGGTAGTTTCAGGATCAGTGGAGGGGTCTCCGGATCTTCTCTCAGATCATGGGGTGGTGAGTTGTTTTAGTGTTTCTGAAGGTCCGGCAACTTTAGAGGAAGCATTCACGAACGCGGAAGAACAGCTGGAGCGAGAAGTTTGGAGGATTTTAACGGTCTGGAAACTCGGTTGGAAAGCCGCTGGTAAAAAATATATAAATTGATAAAAAAATATGACAAATTCCTTTTTTGGAGAAGGAAAAAAGTGGAAGATGGAGAATATGTCATAAGAACTATTCTTCAGCGAACACCGCTTCAAAGGGGGAGTTTAAAGTGACGGAGTTGTCTCGTAGAGAGCGTAAGAAAAAAGAAACACGTGAAAAGATATTTTCTAATGCTATGCAACTTTTTCGTTTACAAGGGTTTACAGCTACGTCTGTTGAACAGATTACCCAGGTAGCTGACGTGGGTAAAGGAACCTTTTATAATTATTTTCCCACAAAAGAAGCTGTTGTTATGGAGTTTTCAAGGCGATCTTGGCAAGATCTTACTAACATGGGGCGTCAAAAGCCCAGTTTAAGTACAAGGCAACGATTAGGGATTCTTCTTCGAGATTGGGCTGACTTTATGATTAAGGATCGTGAAATAGCATGGGTTACAATTCGGAGTCGCGAAGGGTCAGATTATGACCTAAGTTTGCATTACGGGTTACTAGCTATTATAACGGTTGGACAACAAAATGGTGAAATTAGTCGTGAGTTTGATCCAGCTTTTTTAGCGGAAAGTTTAGAAGGAATGATGGTACAACATTTTATTCGTTGGTTTGTATCTGGTAAGGGCAATTTGCATGAAGAGTTAAACCACGCACTCTCTGTCTTTTTAGATGGGCTCTCCGAAAAAATCTGGGAGGCGTAACATTAAACAATTGTAGATTCACTATATAGTATGGTTATTCATATCCCTCTGTTGTTTCCCATAGATTACAACGGAGGGATTTTTAATGCAAGAAAGAAATACACCGAGGGATTTAGGACTGTGGATGGGGCAGATGCCAGTTGGCGCTAATAATGATATTACAGACGTACCTGGAGTGCGTGTAGGTCATATATCTTTAATCAAAGGTATTGGACCGTTAATTCCCCAGGGGAGGGGTCCCGTCAGAACGGGTGTAACGGCGATTTTGCCTCGAGGGGATAATCTTTATCGAAACCCATGTAGCGCGGGGGTAGAGGTCATTAATGGGTATGGAAAGTCTCTGGGAGTTCCCTACATTCAAGAGACGGGAATTCTTAATTCTCCGATCTTACTAACGAATACACTGAGTGTAAATGACGTGGCTAATGGAGTTATTACGTATCTATTACAACAAAATCCCGAAATCGGAAATGATGCACGAACTCCAAATATTGTTGTTATGGAGTGTGATGATTCCTATCTAAATGATATTCGGGGGCGCCATGTAAAGCCTTGGGATGCAATCCTTGCCATTCAACGCGCTGTTAAAGGTCCAATTGAGCAGGGAAATGTTGGAGCCGGGGTAGGGATGTCCTGTTTTCAAATGAAGGGGGGAATTGGAAGTGCTTCACGTATCGTTCAAGATCAGAGTGGCGGTAGTTATGTATTAGGGATGATTG
>JADQBO010000230.1 GCA_016278585.1 Desulfosporosinus sp. | reverse complement strand
CCATTCAACATCGGCTGGATCAGGAGAATACATACGATTAGAAGGCTCAATTTGTCCTGGGTGGATGATCATACGGCCTTCATAACCCATTTGACGTCCTTCAGCAACATTTCTTTCAAAGGCTTCAATGTTTTTGAAATCAACGAAAGGTGCATCGATTGCTACAATTCTGGCTGCACGGCAAGCTACTGCCACATGCGCACGTCCATATTGTTGTTCAACCCCTTCATTGGTGAGTTTAACACGCATATCACGGCAATAGTCTACTGCACCGAAAATTGCGTTAACGTTACGTTTACTAGCTAAGCAGCACTCAGCGGCATTAATAATCCCTTTAGCTGTTTCCAACAACATGGAGATCTTCACGCTTCCTACTTCTAAGCCACGACGGCGCTCGAGTTCTTCAAGCTTCCAATCGAGGCGCTGTACGTCGGCAGCACATCCTGTTTTTGCTAAAGTTACTCCATTGAGACCTTCATAAACAATAGCTTCCAAATCATCGTTGGTTAACTCGGTTTCCCAGTTATTAATACGAACATACACTTCTGCTCCGCCAGTGCCTGCATATTTAAGGTTTTCGCGAACGATTTGACGAGCAGCTTCTTTTTCAGACGGTGGAACGGAATCTTCAAGATCTAGTGTAACAATGTCAGCAGGAAACTCAGGAGCCTTGGCAACCATTTTAGGATTGTTTCCAGGAATATACATAACAGATCTCATAATTGTCATTAGTTTTTCCCCCTATAATTTTAATTTTATTTCTAAGGTTTAACCCTAGGGATACCATATAAATGGTCTATCTAATCTTTGATTTTTTCCTTTAGGATGATGGGAATATCGGTGGGAGTCTCTGCGACGAATCCTCCAGCCTTAGTAATGGCTTCCATTTTGCTTTTAGCAGATCCACGACCACGCTCTACAATGTTTGAAGCGTGGGAGAATCTCATACCTGCAGGTGCCCATGCCCCAGCAACATAGATTACAAAAGGTTTTGTGAATTGACCAGCTGCGATAACTTCAGCGCATTCTTCTTCCTGAGTCCCGCCGATTTCAGCATAGACTGCAACGCCCTTAGTGTCTGGGTCAGCTTCAAATAACGGCAATAAGTCCGCCATAGAAGTACCTAAGACTGGTTCTGTACCAGTATGAATAACAGTACTAACTCCAAATCCTCCTTCTCGTAGCAGCCAAGGAATAGTTCCCGACTGACCACCACTGCGAGAGAAGACTCCAATATTTCCTTTTTGGAAAAATTTGTTTGCCCATTCTTTGTTCCCACCGAGCCAGCCTACAACGGCCTCCCCTGGTGTAATAATCCCGATAGAACCAGGTCCTAAGACTCTTGATCCTTTTGATTTAGCATAGGCTATCATTTCCATAATGTCATGAATCGGGGTTCCCTCAACGCAAGGAATAATATTTTTAACTCCCGCATCGACTGCTTCATAAACGGCTGTTTTCAAAATCCTGCCTGGCACAAAGATTACACTAAAGTCAATGTCTCCTTGCTCCCGGGCAATCTCTTTGACAGTGTTAAACACTGGTATACCATGGACTTGTTCTCCAGCTTTTCCTGGACTGGTTCCACCGATTACTTTCGTACCGTATTCTTTCATATATTTTGTCCGTACGGATCCTTCCCGACCCGTTATCCCTTGGACGATAACTTTGGTGCTCTTATTGATCAAAATGCCCATTTTTATCCCTCATTTAACATTTTGCTTCGTTTTAACCTATACGCAAAACGACTTATTTAACCCTATTACTATTGGCGATTTTTAAGGTACTCATCCAAACCTTTAACCGGAATCTCAATGGTTATGGCGTTGTTACCTTTGGTCTTACAAGCGAGTTCACATGCTAAACACTCAGTTCCGAGACGCAAAACTTCTTCCGCATCACGATGTGCAACCGAAGCTCTACCTTGGTCATCAATTCCAAGCAAACCTCTGGCGTACGTTTTGCACGCGTCAGCACATGCCTTTGTCTCACATGTATCACACTTGCTGGTATCGATCTTGACTGTCAGAGTTTTTTCTGCGAATTCCAGCATTAGGTTCCCCTACTTTCCTTGTACTATTTCAGAAAGTATAACTTTCTGGAGCATAAGTGCAACTAAGGCGTCCGCCTACGCCTAAAGGCTTGCAAGAAGCCTAATTCGTGCGAAGACAGTGTCTTCGTGTGTGGGCGCTTAGCCTAGTTTTCTTTAAGATTCTTTTTCAGCTCTGTATTCTTTACTAAGAGCTTGGAGTCTTTGTCCGATAAACTTGGTATCCGTTACATATTCTTTACCATAGATCTCGATTCTTCTCCCTGGGCCGTCAGGCGTCATGAGGTCTGCAAGGCCCATTCTGAGGATTTCCAGTGATTCATCTTCTCTGTTACCACAGAGTAGTAGCACACAAGGCAATCCGGGTTTCTGAGTTGGGAGCACTTCTCTTAGTACTTTAACGATGGCATGAGCGTGATGCCACTGCTCCTGGTTAGCCATCATAAACCCACCGAGAAGATAGCCGTCAATATTTGGCTGGGAAAGGACACTCTTTGCTACCCGATAAATCTTTGAGCCCACTGGATTACCACTGGTGTCAGCATAGTTAGCTGGCTTAAGACCTACTTGATTCAAAGCATCTAGACCCATCATCGCTGAACCGCCACCAATGGGATGATACCCGATGTAACCTGGACTTACTTCATCATAACCCATATTCATAAGGAAACCCGTACCTCTTGCGTCGGTTTCTTCGATGCTCCAGCCAATAAGGTCTAGCTCTGTAGGAGCACCGGGGAGATCCCGAGCAATTGAGATTCCAAATTCCGGATGACGTCCAACGGAACTGTTGTCAATTTCCATTTTGCAGTCTGCGCACACTAAGTTGCCGCTACCCGTCATGATAAATGGATTAATCTCGAGGGTCTGACAATCGAATTTTTTATAAG
Source organism: Desulfosporosinus sp. (assembly GCA_016278585.1). Taxonomy (GTDB): domain Bacteria; phylum Bacillota; class Desulfitobacteriia; order Desulfitobacteriales; family Desulfitobacteriaceae; genus Desulfosporosinus. The sequence goes on along the minus strand of JADQBO010000230.1, from coordinate 6,634 downwards.
CCTGTGAGAGTTTAGATAGAAAGCTAGCAAACTTGCTTAGATCTTGAGCAGGAATTCCAGCTCGAGCACACACGTCAACGGCATCATAGACTTGGAGACCATTGATTGGATCGATGTTGACTTTGAAAAGCAGTTCCTCGGGAACACTTTCAATGTCCATTCCACCCTCAGTGCTGAACATAAGCATCGGAGAACGAGCTTCTCTTGCTCCATTTACAACGAACGAACAATAATACTCTTTTTTAATATCCAGCTTTTCCTCAACAAGAACCTGTAGGACCGGTGTTCCCATGACATTTTTTGCAAAAATTTCAGTAGCTGCTGCTTCCGCCTCGTCAGGTGTGTTAACTAATTTAACGATTCCGGCTTTACCACGTCCTCCAGCTTGAACCTGTCCTTTTACTGCAACAGCCTTGCCAATCTCCTCGGCAATCTTTTTGGCTTCTTCCGGAGTTGAGGCTACACGCCCCTGAGGTACTGGTAGTCCTGCTTTTCTAAGCCATTCTTTTCCCTGGAATTCTAGAAATTTTGCCATACGTTATCACTTCCATAATGAAATTTTCTGCAACAATTCAGGTCGCCCTAAGATCAGTTATTCTAATGAACACATACCCTCTAGGTGATTCTTGATACCCACTAGTAAAAAGAGAAAATTGTCCCTCCCTTCTACCCAGTACTTACGCAAGATTCATTGGGCTTATAAACACTGTTTCCCTAGCGCATCGTAGTAATTATTACCCAATAGTGGATAATAGGGCTTACATAAGCCTTTGTTTCATTATGCGAAACTCAGTTTCATTTCCCTGATACCATTATCTATCTTCTTTGCTAATTAGTCAACAGCATAATTAACTAATTTTTTAAGATTAATGGTTTATCCTAAACGTTATTTATCGAGCTTTATTGTTTCAACTTGAACTGGACCAGCAATTCCAATAAACATAAATCGATCTTTGCCTGTATTGCGCATGCCATGTGTTTGACCTGCCTTAGCAAGAACAGCCATGCCTTTTTTGATTTCCACTTCTTGACCTTCTCCTGCGAAGTAGAGACCCGACTCCCCTTCTAAGCAAATCCATACATCATCCGCATTGGGATGTTGATGGAGGAACACTTCCTGACCTGGTTCTAAACACCACATAGCACCTAAGGTCTTATCCGATTGATAAACCATCACTTTTTGGGGACTGTTTACATCAAACTGTGCCAATTCTTCAAGTTTAAAAACTCTGTTTTCCATGTATTATCCTCCACTCTTTATTAGTTTTTGCGTTAATCATGGGGTGAAAACCTATGTAGTTTGAATATTTTGAAAATTAAACACTTATTAACCTTTCTTTTGTGGTACAAGGATTCTAATTACTTGAATATCTTATCCTTCTTTTACCAATTCATTCGTTTCTTCACGGTAAGACAAGTATATTTTTATGAAGAGACCGCTCTAGGGTATTTAAAATATTCTTTGACTCAGGCGGGGTTACCCCACCTGAATCAAAGCCTCACCTTACTACTTATGGCTATCGGAAGATAACATGTCTACTTGCACTAGAGATATTTTATTGACTAAATGTCCGTAATTTTACCTGGGTTAAAACGATTGGTCGGGTCAAAACTACGCTTGATCTTCTTAAAGACGTCAATAGTTATGGGCTTAAACTCTAAGCCTAGATATTGTTTCTTTAACAGACCTATTCCGTGTTCACCGCTCATAGTTCCCCCTAAGCCCAAGGCCAACTCGCACATTGATTTCTCTGCCTTGTGAACCCGATCCACCTCTTCTTCATTTCTTTGGTCGAAGATGACCAGTGGATGGAAGTTCCCATCTCCGGCATGAGCCATGATTCCAATCTTCAAATCGAAATCCTTAGCTGTCTTCAAAATTCCGCTTACTGCTTGAGGGAAAGTGCTTCTGGGGACAGTAATATCCTGTAAGGAATAAGAAGGTCTTATACGAGAAACTGAACCAATAACAATTCGGCGAGCTAACCAGAGCTGATCAACCTCAGCGGCTGTCCGAGCTACTTTAAACTCCCTAACATTTGCCTTTTTACAATTCTCTTCAATGGTTTTCACTTGAGCATCCATGTCTTCCGGCTGCCCGTCTACCTCAATAATCAGAAGCGCCCCCGCATCTCGAGGCAAACCAGCATGACAGGCATCCTCTGCAGAATTGATCAAGAGGTTATCCAGTAATTCTAATGTGGTTGGAACAATACCTGCAGCTACGATATCGGCAACGGACTGGGATGCATCTTCTACTTTGTGGTAGATTGCCAGCATAGTTTTCTTGGCTGGAGACATAGGCAACACTCGAACAATCATTTTGGTAACCAAGCCTAAAGTTCCTTCTGATCCAACTATAATCCGTGTCAAATCGTACCCAGGTTCGCTTTTGAAGTTCCGCCCCCCCGTTTGGATAACTTTACCGTTCGGTAAGACAACTTCTAAACCTAATACATAATCTCGTGTTACACCATACTTAAAGCATTTGGGGCCGCCAGAGCACTCACCTAAGTTTCCACCCATCGTAGAAGCTTTAAATGATGCTGGATCCGGGGGATAGTAAAAACCCTTTTTATTGAGTTCTTGCTGCATGTCGAAGTTAACAACGCCCGGTTCAACCACTGCAACAAAATTTTCAGTATCAATCTCCAGAATTTTATTCATTCGTTGAAAGTTTATGACAACGGTTTGGTCTGTTGGAATCGTACCTCCGCTTAGGTTTGTTCCCGCACCCCGTGGGACCAAGGCAATATTTTGTTCATTCATATATTTAACAAGTTGAACAACTTGTTCCGTCGTTGTCGGAAACACAATACCGATGGTTTCTCCCGATAAGAGTGTGGCGTCATAACCATAGGCATACATGCCTATTTTATCCGTTACGACATTCTTCTCCCCTAGAATTTCCTTCAAGCGATTGACAATCGTTTGGGTTAACATGTTCAGCCCTCCTTATTATCAAATAGATTTTTCATATAAAAAAAGTTAAGCCTTCAAACTTACCCCTGGATTCAGGATACCTTTGGGATCAAACTGACTGCGAAGTTCGTTTAACAACCCGGTTGTTTCAGACCACATATCTGTATCGTTATAACTTTCACTTCTAAGCTTTATCCCTAATAATCCACAAACGTTACCCCCAAGGGACATAGCGAGCTTATTGATTTTAACCGCCAAAGCCCCTTTATCCGTGCCCTCAGGTAATATAAGATTCACATATCCCAGTAACCCTTCCACAACTAAGCCTGGATAAGCTCCAAGGTCCCCTATAAGCCCTTCTAATTGTGTTAAGGCCTGACCCATCTTGAGTGGACCCACAGCAAACTCCAATAAGTTATCTGGGTTTCCTTTTACTATAGAACGAACCTTTAGCCAACCGTTGATCAGATTCTCATACTCCCCTGCGTCTTCTACGATCTTGACGTCGCTGGCGCCTCCCAGTGTCATAACTGCGGAAATTTCATTAGCCATGGTCTTGGAGGACTCAGTAAATCCTTCAAGATCTACCATCACTAGCTGTCCTTCACCGGGAAGAATTGCCTGTGCTAAAGAATTATTCAGGAGATTAAGGCGAGTTGGGTGTATATTTCTCTTTATTAGAGTGCTAAACGCAGCATTTGCTTTATGAACGGATGCAAAACGTGCAATTACGGCTTTTTTAGCTTCCGGTTTTGGCAAAAGCTTCAAAAACAACTTAGTAAAGATTCCAAATGTGCCTTGGCTTCCAACTGCAAAGTGAATAAAATCATAACCCGATACGTTCTTGATACACTTATTACCGATTTCCATGATCTCGCCCGTGGGAAGTACCATTTCGAATCCAAGTAAGAATGTGCGAGTCGGACCAAATTGGAACGATTTCGAATCAGAATCACCGATCGCAAAGCAGCCCCCAATGGAACTAGTCTCCACCTCATAAGGCTCCGGCGGAAAATCTAACCCTGCCTCAATCACCTTCTCCAGTAACTCCTGATGGAGAATTCCTGGCTCAACCACAAAGACTAAGTTTTGATGGTCTATATCTAGGACCTGGTTCATCCTTGCCATAATAAGCACAATACCTTTGTTAAGGTCCTTGAAATCAGCGACCTGTCCGGCAACCGTAATCGTAATGTTTTGCTCATTCGCCCATTTAACCACGGCTGATACTTCTGCAGTATTCCCGGGAAGAACGACTGCAACTGGTTTTCCGCTACCCTTAAGATACTTTGCCATTTCATCTGGGGATTCTATGACATATTGTTCACCAACAATCCCCTTTAACTGGCTAATTATTGCTTTACTCATTACTACCCGCCCTTCCAATCGTTTACTAGACTTGCGGTGCGAATGTCCCTTTTTACACCAATTCTCTAAAGAGGAACCTATTACACTTAGATTTCTCTAACCCTCAATTAATCTTCATACGCTTTAGCTAATAAATCAGCAACGTGTACGACTTTTTGTTTTTGTCCCGCCATATTAATTCCACCTTGAATCCTCAACATACAGGCCGGACAACTGGTAGCCACCACATCAGCGCCAGAATCTTGGACATTTTTGGCCTTTTGATGGGTAATACTCGTCGAAGTTTCATGATAGAAAGCTTGTACCAAACCGGACGCTCCACAGCAACGATTCGCTTCGAACATATCCGTGAATTCCAAGCGTGGGATGCTTCGGAGAAGCTTACGAGGCTGCTCGGTTATCTTATTATAACGAACGTTGTGACAAGGATCATGATAAGTCACTTTGACTCCGGTTGAAGCCTTCAATTTGCTCGGATCAATTCCTAATTTTCCATCAACAAACTCGGAGAACTCATAGACTTTATTACAAAATTCTTCAGCCTTAGCTGAGTATGATGGATCATCTTTAAATAGGTCATGATACTCTCTCTTTAACATAGAGGCACAGGATGCACACGCCGAAATAATGGCGTCAGCTTTAGTTCCGAGAAATAAATCAATATTTTTACGAGCATTAATCTTCGCAGTTTCAAAATCGCCGTAAGCATATTGGGGAAGTCCACAACAAACTTGCCCTTTAGGGATAATCACTTCACAGTCATTTTTTGTGAGTACTTTAACAACTGAGTGAGCTGTTCCATCCAAGGAGTGATTAAGGAAACAGCCTACATAGAACGCAACCCGTTGCTTTGGTTGAGCAACAGTTATCAACTCAGGAACTTGCTCTTGGAAAGGCTTCTTAGCAGCTGGCATACCTTTGATATCTACTCCACGGAAGTAATCTAGACCATCAATTCTTTTAAGGACCCCTTTCCCCATTCCTCTAAACATCTTGAATCCAAAATTCAACCGACTTGGACTTGCTAACGTCTTTAAGGCAAAGGATTTTGCGAAAGGATGAATCCCTTTTCTGAGTTTTAAATCTCGTCGAGCTGCTAGTACAAGTTCGTGCGTCTTGACTCCACCAGGGCAAGCAATTGCACATTCTCCGCATAAGAGACAGCTGTTAATTGCATCTTCATAATCTTTATCCGGCTCTATTTTGCCATCGGCTACTGCCTTAATTAGTTGGTTTCTTCCTCTAGCAACCATGGTTTCTGAGCCATTTACTTTATAGGTCTTACAGGCTGTAAGGCAGAAACCACACTTACTACACGTATTTAGTGCTTCATAAACATCTGCTAAAACCCCCACTGATCTTCCCCCTTTATTTACAGCGTTTTTATTCCCAGATAAGTTCAACTAGGCTTCGAATGGACTAGAAATCCATCTGTCGTTTAGTTGATCTAAGCGCCTCGATTACAGCTTCTCCTTTCTCTAAAAGTCCCATTTGTTTCACTATTTAAAACGCAGTTTCAATAATATTATTAATTCTATTATTACCTTATCTGAGTAAATCGTCAATAGCAAACTTTCCAAAAATTTAAGATATTTATCGAAATGAATAACTATTTGTAAGGTTTTAAGTCGTTTAAATCACCTATTAGAATTTATTAGGATTTATTTGCATTATTATCTTTTATTTCCTAAAAAAGTCAAATCCCAACTTAGCTGAGATTAGTTCTCCAGATTTCTTCAATTCTTCACCAATTCGTTCTATTCCCTTTTCTTTGATTCGACTAGCAGGTCCAGAAACACTGATCGCGCCGATTGCTCGGCCAGAATAATCGAATATGGGCGTCCCCAAACATATAATTCCAATTTCATTTTCTTCCGTCTCGACAGATATCTTACTGACCTTAGTTTCCCTCAGCGCAACCAACAAGGCTTCCATGTTAGTAATTGTGTTGGGGGTATATCTGGTCATACCTTTAAGTTCAAGGATATGTCGAACTTCCTCTTCTGGTAAGGTTGAAAGTAGTGCTTTCCCTACTGCTGTACAGTGCATTGGGGCCCTACGTCCTACCTTAGAGTGCATACTAACAACCTGAGAACTTTCTGCTCTATCAATGTAAACGATTTCTCCGTCATCTGGCAGAACTAAGTGGACAACTTCATCCAATACTTTCACTAGGTCAATTAAAACAGGGGCTGCTACTTTTCGAATCTCCAAATCATTTAAAAAGCGAGTTCCTAGTTCGATGATTTTAATACCTAATTGATAACGCTCATTGTCTCTCTTCTTTTCAACATATCCACGATGACATAAGGTCTGTAAAATTCGATGGACCGTACTTTTATGC
>JADQBO010000025.1 GCA_016278585.1 Desulfosporosinus sp. | reverse complement strand
ATTTTTTATTGATTTGAACCATAGGAAAGATCCACTAGGCGCACGTTGAATGTTTAATGTGCGCCCTTTTGCTTGGCAAATACATAAAGAATCCCCGACACTTCTTAAAAGTGCGGGGATTTGTTAAAAATTAGATAATTGTTAGGCAGACTGTTTTTGATAGGTCATCCCCCAGAAACGATGGGTAGCAGTTTTACCTCAGCACCGTCAGTTAGGGGTTGCCTGTATGGTTGACCAAAGGGTATAAGTACTCCGTTTACGACGACCAAAGTCATGACATCGGGGGATTCTCCAGCCGCTTTTAGAGCATCTAATAAAGTCATTCCCTTTTCAAAGTTAATTGCTTGCCCGTTTACCTTAATCATCAGAAGTCGAAAAGCACCTCCAATTCGTAATCGTCAATATCGAACTTAGAACCAGTTGCGCTAGAACGCTCATTGTAGAAGAAATCGGGAAGTCTATCATCTTTAAGGGTCATTCCTGCCATCTTATTGAAGGCTCTCTCGGTCAATAGCGTTTTTACACCCATACCAGTAATACGGGAGAGTACTGGTTCGCCACCATAGAGACCTGCCATCATTTCTCCAAACAACGGTAATCCTGGGATCGTATGTGCAAAGGCAAAAATACACATCATACTATCTGCAAAAGACATGGCTACTTGCAATTTATTAGAGACATAGGCTTGGGCCGCCCGGCCGCTGTCATCAAAAGCACGCCCCATAGTAAGGCCTGCAGTATGATCTGCACCCATTGGGCTCGTGGAATAAGTGATCCCCGTCCCCTTCGTGTTACGTGGGTCATAGCCGGCTATTGCTTGGTGTTTTACCACAGGGATACGCTGACACCCTAGTCGTTTACCCACAGCCTCACAACCATTGCCGAGGACGTTTCCAAATTCTGTACCCTCTACCATTTCCTTTAGTAGACCAAGAGCGGCATCAGAATCGCCCCACTTTATTTTATCAGTTTCCATGCACAGGGCAACGGCGCATGCTATATCCATAGTATCTACACCGAGATCATCACAGATACGATCCATCTTGGCAATAGCATCTAAATCGCTTATGTGACAGTTTGGTCCAAAGAGTGCTACCGTTTCATATTCAAAGCCCGAAGTGAGATAGTTTCCATTCTTATCATTGTATACGTTAGAACAGCGTACGATACAGCCTGGTTGACAAGCACGCTTATTGCTTCCACCACGGGTGGCAAGATTTGACATAAACTTGTTTGCTCCGACCTCTGTATAATCAGGAAAGAGCTTACCTGAAAAGTTATCGACCGGAAGAATACCATTAACACCTGTTACTTCTATTGTAGAAATTGTGCCTACGTTATGGAAGGGATCGTTTTTTGTACCCTCGGCAATTAATTTGTTAATCTTTAGACAAGCTTCATTGAACTTAGCCTCATCGGCATAAGGGACCTTAAATGGCTCCAACGGTTTCTCAATGACGACGGCCTTAAGTCGTTTACTCCCCATTAACGCACCTAAGCCGCCGCGAGCAGCCGCACGGCTCGGATGGCCAGAGCCAAATTCAGAAACCTGTACAGAAGCACATTTATAAAGACGTTCTCCTGCGCTGCCTATGGAAATAGTAGCAAGCTTATTGCCAAAACTTTCATGCAGCTTTTCTACAAGCTCGTAATTGTTGATTCCTTCATACATACTTGCATCCTTTAATGATGCATTCCCTTGGGGATCGATATGCAAAAGCCATAGGCGGTCATCAGTGGGTATCTCCTTGACTACAATTAGCTTAATCCCTTGCTCAGCTAGTAGGGCTGCGGCATAACCACCTGCATTGCTCTCTTTAATCCCTCCAGTTAAAGGACTTTTACCACCGATTGAAAGTCTATGCGCCGTGGTTAACTTAGTTCCGGCGAATATTGTCGTACAGATAATAAGTTGGTTCTCACTGTTCAATGGATCGCAGGTGGGAGGAACATTTTTTATCATGTACTGCGCAATTAAACCTTTACCCCCAAGCTCTTGATACTCTTCATCCAAGGTTCTTTACTAAGTGTTAGAGTTTGCATATCAATAACTAATTTGGACCACATAGTTATACTCTCCTTTCAATTGTAGAGTTGCAGAGTTCATTAAGCATCGTAGGCGGACTTTAGCATTTCTGCAACCTTTGCTGCAGTGATGCGGTAGGGCACCAACGCAAAACCTGTATCCGCTGTCACGAAGGGAGCTACCTTGATTACTTCTTCATAGGGTATACCTAGTTCTTTCAGATTAGGTAGTTCTAGAGATTTAAGTAAAGAGCGTACGGCCTTTTTGGTCGTGACACCTATTTCCTCAGGAGTTGCGTCCTCAGCTAGGTTTACACCCAAACACTCGCAGACCATCCGTACCTTTTTAGATTCTGTTTTAGATGCATATTCCATAACTTCAGGGAGAACTATAGCGCAAGCAATCCCGTGTGGAAGATGGAATTTAGCCCCTAAGGTATGCCCTATCGAATGGCCAAGATGGACAAGTGCATTCGTAAACGCCATTCCCGCAAACATGGAAGCGAGCAACATATGCTCTCTTGCTTCGAGGTTAGTACCATCTTTGTAAGCTATAGGAAGCCATTTGGCAATTAAACGAATTGAGTCCCGCGCCAAGGCATCTGAAAGAGGATTGGAATGTGCTCCGGTAAGGGATTCTACTGCATGAGCTAAGGCGTCAACACCTGTCGCTGAAGTCATTTTAGGAGGTAACCCAATGGTGAGCTCAGGATCAAGAATAGCTAGTGTACCGACACATACCGGACTTACTACGCTATCTTTATTCCCTCGTGAGGTGCAAGAGACAACGCACATATTAGTAACTTCGCTGCCAGTGCCGCTGGTCGTAGGTATGAAAATCATGGGTACTCCGGGCTTGAGGTTCTTTTGAACCCCGAAGTATTTCATAATGGGAGGCGCATTATTAATTAAAACGTTGATACCCTTGGCTGTATCGATGGCACTACCCCCACCTATGGCAACGATCCCGTCAATTGCTTTACTACGTGCCATTTCTGCTGCTTCTTCAATCATCGTATCCGGTGGATCTGGAAGAACACCATCAAAAATAACAGTTTCTATACCGGCATTCTGAAGATTTTCTAGAATAGTGTCAGCAATACCAACGGCCTTAAGCCCACTATCATAAACTAATAAAACCTTTTTACATCCCAACTCTCGAACCTTGATGCCAGTCCTCAGGGATGATCCGCTACCCATGATAGCGGGTACAAAAACTTCATAAGACGTAATCATTTATCTACCTACTCCTTCCTTTTTAGCACATTGATAAAATGTCCCAACAAATCATATTAAACTTATAATATCATTGCGTTTTTATTAGGCATATGTACTACCTATACGAAATAAAGCAAAATATTTGTATGTTTTGCACTATTCTAAATTGCGCTACATCATTGTACTGAATTATGATATATAATTATAACTATAAGGAAGGAGGCGAGGGTGAGTATGCGTTATCTGGAGCTGATCGCAGCACTACAAGAAAAGTATCAACTCTTGGCAGAGTTAACTAGCAATAATTCTCCAGCCATCAAGGATATTCGGCTACTGGATAGCAACGAACATCACTGGAAAGAACACGTGGTGTATGTTGGAAACTTTGCGCAGCTAAAAACTCCACCAGATCTACCCATAATGCTTCTTTCCGGGGATAAACCTCTTTCATTACCTGAAGGTAGTAATTATACCCACATTCGTAATGAAGACTTGTATAACGTATTCAATACGGCAAAAGACTTAATATTTGAAGATTTGCGAGCAGATGGCCTATTTTTTACCTTAGCACAAATGGCCTTGAGAGGAAAAAGTATAGGCTGCGTTATAGATACCGCGGCTAAACTACTTGGAAATGCCTTGATTCTTGTTGACTCTAGCCAGAAGGTACTGGCACATTCAACAACGTACGAAATTGTTGATCCTCTCTGGGCTCAGAACGTAGAAAGAGGGTATTGCTCCTATGACTTTGTGCAGATGGTCCGTTCTAATAAGCAGATGAAGGAGTGGAGCAAACAAGGGAGCGAAACCCAGGTTATTACATTGCCTGGTGATCTACAACCGAAGCTAGTAACCCGCATTACTCAAGAAAGTCATGTTGTCGGTGCTTTAGTCATGATTGAACACCATACTTCTACTAGACGTAGCTATCTTCGTCTGCTTCCCCTTGTTGGCAGATTACTTTTCGACGTCTTTAATCGAGATACTACCTTTGAAGGAGCCTACGGATCGTTTTATAGTACCCTTCTTTGTAGCTTGTTGAATGAGGAGGAAATCACCAATACCTTAGAACAAATAGCCATGTTAAAGGTTGATTTTCCAGAAAAAATGTCGGTAGTAGTAGCCCGTTTTGTAAGCCGCCTGGAAAACCGTTACCTCAAGCATACATTTAGCATGGAGTTGGAGCGCATTTTCCCCGATGGGCATTCTTTCCAACATAAGAGTTATATTGGGATTTTAGTGCCCTCGATTTCCGAGGAACAGACGCAAGGGCTCACTGAGCTGGCTCAATACGAAGATGTAAGCATAGGAGTAAGCTGGACTTTTTTGAATATAACAGAATTTAAACGACATTTTAATCAAGCGGTGGCATCTATAAAACAAGCCCAACGCTTTGGTAGGGCTAACCAAGTTTTTGACTATAGCGATTTCCAATACTTTGACTTGCTCTACAACTATACAGGAAAGACGCCTTTAGAGCATTACTGCCACCCCGCTTTAGCAGTTCTTCGCGAGTATGACAAGCAGAACAATACAGAACTATACATTACGTTACGCACTTATTTAGAGCATAAAAATAACCTCCGCTCAACAGCAGAGGCATTATTTGTACATAGAAATACCTTGATTTATAGAATTAGTCGTATCAATCAGCTTATAAGTTTAGACCTCAATAATATTAATGTCGTGTATTCTCTCGCGGATTCCTTTAGAATTGAAACTTTCCTAAATCAATAGGAACCGAACTATACCAAAATGTCTCTATAACTCTGGTATATGTTGGCTTAACTAACTTAAAAAAGCGAGGCATTTTCTTTGGCAAAGGTATCAAATGTTCTTGGTTTTTTACCCGTCAGTTTTTCATAGTCCTCCGTTATCCTTTTAGCAGTTCCAAGCCGGGTCATCAGATAAAGCATTACTGTGACGTTGACATAACCCTTGTCTAGCCCACGGACTTCTATCATGTGTTTCCTGTAAGCATAAATTGAAGGTTTTCGGTACGTGATTTTTCTCCCCAACACCTTGGTTAGAATTTCAGCTACCTCGTAGTAATCAAGTGATTCAGAGCCAGTTATAGTGTGAGAAGTGTTTTTATACTGATCAGGATTACTTAAGAGGACTGCTGCAGCGTATCCGATATCCTTGGCATCAATAAAGCTGCACTTGCTTTTTCCCGCTGGGATGTATAGTTCGTTCTTATCCCGTATTTCAGGAAGATGGGGGCCGGTAAGGTTCTGCATGAAGAAACCTGGACGAATATGGGCGTAGGGGATGCCTGCCTCCTCGATATATTTCTCGATTTTGTGGTGAGGGGGGACGGGGTTCTTCTCCACCCCCATTAGAGAAAGAAAAGACACAAGGTGGATATTTGCTTCTTTCATGGCAGTTATGAATGGTTTGAGTTCTTCGGGTTTACCTAGGTGTGGTGGTCTCATAAGGAACACTGCGTTAACATCCTGAAGGGCTGAACAGAAAGTTGCTTGATTTTCAAAATCAAACAAAACACACTCGGCACGACTGTCTACTTGAGTAATTTTCGAGGCAGACATGTTCACTAGCCCTGCCAGGACAGTTTCTCCCATGTCCAATAGCGCACTGCAGACATACCTGCCGACATTCCCTGTTGCTCCCGTGACCAGTATTTTCCCCATCATATCGTCTCCTTAAACAAGTGTAACCCAAGTGCAGTTTATGTGATTATTCATTGTGGATATAGTATGGATTTAATATAATTACCCCTTCGGATGTTTATTTGGATTAAGTTCTGTCACTTGTCCTGGGAGGGAGTACCCTACTATCCCCGATAAAGAAGATGGCGGTAGAACCAATAAGAATAAATACCAGACCGATAATAAATACAGAGCTAATTGATTGAGCAAGTACTTGCGTGACTCCTTCAAGAATCTGGTGTGGCATTAGAGATCTTACTTCTGGTCGGAGTAGAGATTGAGCGTTACTGAATTGTTGAATTTGTTCAAGTGGGATAGCTTCTAAACTTCCAGCCAAGGTATTTAACCCGGCAGCCATCTTATTGGCCATGGCTGCTCCCAGGATACTAACGCCTAAAGCACCGCCAATGGAGCGGAAGAATTGGATGGAGGATGTTGCGACTCCTCGAGCAGAGAAACCTACGGCATTCTGAACAGAAACAGTGAGTAGCGGCATAAGAGGGCCCATCCCGGTTCCCAAGATGACCATATAGAAGGAAATGGTTAAGCTATCCGTAGATGTAGACATACGCGACATGAGCAGCATTCCAACCGATAGTAGGCTCATGGAAAAGATCATTACACTGCGGAAAGGTAACTTGGTTACATAGAAACCTCCTATTGTACTAGAGACAACCATCGCGAGCATCATTGGGGTCAAGATATATCCAGCCTGGGAAGGTGAAACTCCAATGACTCCCTGTGCAAACAAAGGGATATAAGTTATGGCACCAAACATGCCGATGCCGGAAAAAAAACCCACCGCGGCAGAAACAGCAATTGTACGATGTTTGAACAAACTGAGCGGCATTATGGGCTCCTTGCTCTGAGTTTCAATATAGATAAATAAGCCGAGGAGGATTACGCTTAGAGAAATCAGACCTATGATCGGTAGCGAGCTCCAAGGGTAAGTTCCAGGAGTTTTTCCATCTCCCCCAAGCACAGTGACTAAAAGAATAGAGATAATTGCCAAAGTGAGGGTTAAAGCACCAAGCCAGTCGATTGAAGGTTTATGTTTACTTTTGACATCCTTAAGAGAAGTAGCTAGAATAGCGGCAGCTAAAATGCCAAAGGGAAGATTGACAAAGAACACCCAGTGCCAGTCAAGTTGTTCGGTGATGAAACCGCCAATCGCTGGACCAGCGATACTGGAGATACCAAAAACAGCACCAATGATCCCTTGCATTTTCCCACGCTTTTCAGGCGGAAAGAGATCTCCGATGATTGTCATAGCTAAAGGCATTAAAGCACCGGCTCCAATCCCTTGAATACCACGAAAGATAATAAGTTGCATCATACTGGCTGCCATTCCGCAGAGGGCTGAGCCAAGGATGAATAAGCCCATGCCAACCAGATAAATCCGTTTTCTGCCGTAGAGGTCTGCCATTTTCCCAAAAATAGGGATAGAAGCAGTGGCTGTAAGCATATAGATCGAGAAAACCCAGCTATATAGGGAGAGACCTCCTAGATTGCTGATAATAGTAGGCATAGCTGTTGCTGTAATAGTTTGATCAAGGGATGAAAGTAATAAACCCATTATTAGGCCTGTTACAATAATTTTTGTCCTATATTTTTCGACTATGGTCATTTCTTTTCTCCTTATCTTTAATGACGCTAAGAATAGAATTGAATTTTTCAAAGACTTCTATTGCCTTTTCTAGATCTACCTCAGGCAGCTGACTTAATTGGGAACGCACAAACTCAAACCGATTGTCCTGGATCTCAGCTACTATTTCTTTACCCTTTGCGGTCAGGGCTAGCCAAACAACACGGCGGTCTTCCTTCGAACGCTCCCTAGATATTAATTCTACCTCAACGAGTTTATCGGCCATCTGGGTCACTGCGCCGTTTGTAATGCCTAGCTTTTGAGCTATATCTGATATTTTTGAGGGTCCATTAAGCCATAAAATATGTAACAAAAAGGAGGGACCTTCCGTCAGTGTGCCCTGTAATCGCGAGTGTTGGGATATATGTTTCATATTGTAAAAGAAATTATCGAATTGTTGCTTCATAGTGTTGAGTAAAGAGTCTTTATATCTGTCCAGATAATAGTCCTCCATTTTTTAGTTTTAGTATCTATATAGTTTAGATTCTAAAGATTTACTGTATGAGTATACAAGGAATAACCTTACCGGTCAACTAGTTTACCCCTTATTTATAAAGTTAAACATGGCTACCTTAATAGTCAATTAAGGATTATTAAAAATGGGCAATCTCCCTCATGTAGGCTTTTGGTAAAGAAATTGAACAGCGAGACTTCGGACGAGAGACATACAGCCAATGAGATCAGATGCTATGAGGCCGACAAACATAGACGAAAGAACGTCAGAGGATAATTTTAGATTGACAAGATTTTTGATTATGATAATATGCAAGTGAGTAATCACTCATGTACACTATAGATTATAGTGATCATTATTCATATGGAGGGTTTAATGAAGACAAATCGCAAAACTAAACAATCAGAAACAGCTAGAAAGAAATCGACGGAAGAGCGACGCTTGGATATTCTTGAAGCAGCCCTCAAAGTTTTTACACAAAAAGGCTATAGTGGTTCTACCACGGCTGAAATTGCTCGTGCTGCGAGTGTCGCTGAAGGGACTATTTTCCGTCATTTTGCAACCAAAAAGGAATTACTCGTGGAGGTACTGAAACCAAAGATCTTAGATGGAATTATTTATTTAGACAAAGAACACAAAGAAGATACCCCAGTGGAATTTTTCCGATGTTTTTTGAGGAATCGCTTGGAGCTAATCAAAGAGAATGACGGTCTTGTTCGCTTTATGTTTGCGGAAGCCCAGTACCACAGTGAAGTTAGAGAGGCTTTATTTAAAGGAATTCTAGAGCAGGGTATCGTTATCGTCAAGCCTTGGTTCGAAAAGGGTGTCGAACAGGGGGTTTTTAAACCCCTACCATTTATACCTACGATGCGAGGCTTTATGGGCATGGTTATGTTTTACGGAATATTCAATCATGTCTTCGGAGGATTATCTCAGGAAGAAACGTTGGAAGAAGCTGCTGATCACATGCTTGAACTTTTTTTTCGGGGGCTACTCGCTGAGTAAGCCGTAAGAGCTTAAAAGAAAACTGTAAGAATTAAGAAACTAATAGCCTTTCAAGGAGAAGGAGGAAAAGGTATGAGAAAAAAAGCGGTGGTCGTAGTTCTCGTTCTTATTTTTATAACCCTATCTATCTTCGGAGATCGGTATTTAAACCGTGCCGCTAACTCAAACGTGTATTCTGGTACGATTGAAGGAACCGAAATTCCAGTTCAACCAGAGTTCGGTGGAAGAATCGTTGAGTTATTAGTGAGTGAAGGTCAAGTTATTAAAGCAGGGGACATCATTGCCAAATTAGATGACAGGCAGGCTAAGATTTCCTTGGAAATCGCGAAGAGCCAACAGGATCAGGCCCAAGCAAAACTCGACGACCTTTTAGGGGGAGCGAGGGCTGAAGAAATCCGTCGTCTCGAGAAGGTTGTAAGTCAGACGAAGGCCAATATGGCCGCACTAGAACCGAATATTAAATTCGAAGAAGAGATCCTTGTCAATCATCAAAAACTCTATGAGAGTGGCGCCATTAGCAAACAGGTTGTGGATGCACAGCAAACGAAAATCGATACATTAAAGGCCCAGTATGAAAGTGCTCAAGCAAGTGTAAATGTAGCACAAGCTGGTTTGGCACAAGCTCAGGCGGGTTATACTCAACCGACCATTCAGGC
>JADQBO010000078.1 GCA_016278585.1 Desulfosporosinus sp. | reverse complement strand
AAGTATTTATTTAAATCTGTGTTAATCTGTGTAATCTGTGGTTAATTAACTGAGTACCTGAATAGTCATCATAACTTATCCGTTTTACTAAATCTTTAGTAAAAAAGCTTGTTTTTTCTTAATCGATTTTGAGGATAATTACATAATATGACATGGATTGCTGATACCAAGAAACCGAGTGGTATGGGAGTTCTTACCATTAGACATATGGAGGGCGGAAAGCCCTCCATCAATTCAACTATTTTAATTTGCTTAACAGCCTTGTTTTGACTTTTAGAACTTAACATCTAATAGGCTTAGAACCTTCTGAATTGGATTTAATAGTGTTGCCTGATCAGAGCCTGCAAATAAAAGGCCCACTGCCCTATTGTTTTCATCCAACACTATGGATCCACTATCCCCTCCAGAAGACATATCTGTGGTTAACACTTGATTTTCAAAGCGTAAGTTTCTACCTCTTCCATACCCGACATTGAGGGTTACATTGATTGCTCTGATTTTTCCAGTCGTCAGACCCGTCGTTCTCCCAGTCTTTTTAACATTCATACCTACTTGAGCAGTTACGTCCCCTTGAATTTTACCAATTCCGAGCACATCCGGGACAATAAGAGTATTGTTTAAGGGTTGTGCCAAAGCACAATCTACGCTGTTTTTTCTGGGGTAGTCATTCAACGCAACATATTTTTTCAAACGCGCAATTGCATTATCCGAGGTACGTCCACCGTCGATAACTCCTGGTTGAAGGATCAAATCTCCTATTCTTGCCCTCCTATCCCTTCCGTTTGAGGAATTAGCCAGAACATGGTTATTAGAGAGTATAAGTGGTTGCTCATTATTTATATCATACACGACAGCACCAAAGGTTCCTGCTGTGGTGAGATAGTGTCCAATACTAACACCTGGAGCCGATGGTCTCATACGCTCAGTATAACTTTGACTATTAACTGAAGTATTGCCAACAGAATATGCCTTCATATCTCCGACTTCAATAACATCTGTCACTATCCCACCCACTTGTTGGGGAACAAGTTCATGCTTTTGCAATTGCTCCAAAGGCATTTTTCTTTTTACTAAAACTAAAATCGCGTTTTGATCAGTTGTGACTCCTCCAATTTCCTTATAACCCTGTCCTACCCCAATAACGTAAGGAAGAGCCATTAATGACTCTTTGCCTTTCTTATTCATAATAACACCCTCCGTTTGTCCTTTTTGGCAGTATATGAAAAAGTGGACAAACGGTGACAAGTCTAATAACTGGAGTTTATAAACAATTAGACTTAATCCAACATACTCTAATAGAGATAACGTTTTAGATATCTCATCAATAGAAGGAAGAAAGGACGGTTCTTATGAAAAATCATGACTCTATTCAGTTGTTTAAGAAAAACAGGGAAACAGAAGCTACAACCCAAGATCTATTAACTAAAGAAGGCTTAACCAATACAAAAACAGAATCACCCGAACTGGTTATTACACCACTTAAGTTTAAAGATAAGAAGATTTCTTCAGCTAAAAATTCTGAGGAATCCCTCCTTCCTCCCGGCATTGCAAAAGCAATTCATAAAGTTTCTGGGATTCTCGGTATAGACCGTAATGATAAGATCTCACCGAACTCATTAACCGATAGCGATGTTGTACGGAAGTGGTCAATATGGTCTATTTTCAGAAAACCACAGTGATAAAAAAAGCCGCTGTGTGCTAAAATTATTTTCTGCATACAGCGACCTTTTTGTTGTTTAGTGGATCGAATCATTAGGCTCCGGACGTTTTAACTTATCTAAATATTTGACAGCATGCAAAGCCGCGGTTCCACCCTCTCCTGCCGCTTTGATTAATTGATAGGGTTGACCTGTGCAATCTCCAGCGGCGAATAAACCTGGCATATTTGTCTCCAGTTTATGATTAACTTTAATAGCTGCCTCTTCCATTTCTAAGCCAGGCACCAACTGCTCAGCAGGTAGAGTCTCTCTCAAAATAAACACACCCTCCACCAACAGTTGTTCCTCTCCGAGGTCAAGTTTTTCAACGGTACGTTCACCTATGATTTTCTTAACCTTACCATTTTTGACGTTAATTCGAGGGTCAAGTTTTAAAATGTCCTTATAATAGGGAATGTAATAGACTTTGGAACAGATATCTGCCATATAATTAGCTTCATCTTCGCCTTCTTGGTTGTAGGAAATGATGGCAACTTGCTTATTTTTATATAAAGGACCGTCACACGTTGCACAATATCCTACCCCGCTACCTAATAGTTCAGCTTCACCTGAAAATAGTTTTCCTGCCGATACGCCTGTCGCAATAATCACAGTATCCGCTTCAAAGGATTGATCCTTGCCTATAAGCGTATAAGGTGAACCTGGATAGATATTTGTCACCTTAAACTTTATAATGGGTATTTCTTTTTCCTTTACATGATTTAGGAAACGTTGACGTAACTCTTCCCCACCTATTTCCGGGAATCCAAGCCAATTATCTACTTGAGGTGCCTTCGAGAGTTTAGGACTACAAAATTCGGAACCTAGTAATACGAAATCGCGATTACGAATTTTAGCGTTTAGCGCCGCTGACAACCCCGCTGGTCCACAACCAATAATCGCTAGTTCATAGTGATCTTTTAGTTTCTGAAGATCTTCCGCCATCGGTAATACCCTCCCTTTGGATTAATCACTATAGTATTCCCCGAATTATAATACAATAGCAGCGAAACAGGGGGACAGGTGCACTGTTTCTTTAAGAATTGCTAAACCAGGGGTGAAAGCAGTTAGACTGTTTTATTAGTACTCTGGAACAATAAATGTTCAAATTTTATCTTTACTTATATTAGCCTTACTTAATTTAGCTTTATTTAACCCCTATCCTCCTCCTCTTCTGCTCATGGCCACTTTCGTCCAGGGTGTTCATTCAACTAACCTTGACAAGAACAGTAGAAGTATTATGATTTATAATAATAGGAGTTAAGAGAGAGGCCGATACCAAAGGTATGGAGACGTTAGTTCAAATTCTAAAGAATTTAATACAAGCGAACTTATAAATTTACATCAATTAAAATTCGGTTGACAAGTAAACCAGCTGAAAAATTTGACGATTAAGTGATTCCGTCAGATTAGAAGAAGAAAACCTTAGAGGTCATAGGTCTCTTTAACCGATATGGAAACAACACTAGACTTTTTACAATTAGAAACTGCCAGATCGTAGAATTAAGTAAATGAAAAAACTTAATCGAGACCTCTGACAGGTCTCGATTAATATATGGAGTCAAACATGAAACTGACTTGGTGGATAGTGATTTTCACACGTCTAAAACAATAGACCTGTTCCCCTGCTTCCCTTTTCTCCTTTTCCGCCCCCTTCACGTTCACCCACACAAAAACAGTTCACCTGTCCCCCTGTTCCACCCACGTTCCCTACGCAAAACAGTGCACCTGTCCCCCTGTTTCGATAACAAAAGGTGGTGATTTAATGATATGTGATCTCTTGATAAAGGATGGTTTCATTATCGATGGGACAGGCAAGGCTGGATTTAACGGTGACCTGGCTATAGCCGAAGGAAAGATTATTGAAATCTCAACCAAAATCGAATGCCAAGCCGCGAGAATTATTGAAGCTTCCGGACTAACGGTATGCCCAGGTTTCATAGACCCCCACGTGCATGAAGAGCTTACTGTTTTAATAAGTGGGAAGTTTGAGGAATTCCTACGCCAGGGAGTTACTACCGCGATCAGTGGCAACTGTGGTCATTCCATAACCCCCTATTCCTCGGATAATATCTATACGTATATGGCAAAAAAAGGACTTATTTCTACAGCGACAAAAGATCATAATATGCGGGCTATACCTGCCTGGGCAGATTTCTCTGGTTATATAGACGTTGTCAAAAGCAGAGGAACTAACATAAATATGGGGTTCCTCTTAGGGCATGGCACTTTAAGATGGAGTGTTATGGGCGACACAAAAAATCGGAGACCAACGGTTAAAGAGGAAATGGAAATTGTCCG
Source organism: Desulfosporosinus sp. (assembly GCA_016278585.1). GTDB lineage: Bacteria > Bacillota > Desulfitobacteriia > Desulfitobacteriales > Desulfitobacteriaceae > Desulfosporosinus. The sequence goes on along the minus strand of JADQBO010000078.1, from coordinate 5,706 downwards.
TTTGATTGAAGAGGGTATGGAACAAGGAGCCTTAGGGATCTCAACGGGCCTAACCTATAGCCCCAGTAAATATGCTGATACTGACGAACTTATAAATTTTGCCAAGGTAGTCAAAAGAAATGGGGGAATATATACATCCCATATCAGAAACTATCTTGGTCCCTTAGAAGCCGTTCAGGAAGCCATAGGAATTGGTAAAGCGACAGACATAAGAGTACAGGTGTCACATTTGGCACCAAGTTGTCCTGAGGCATTTGACGAAATACTGGCTGCAAGGGCACTCGGCTTGGAAATTGCAGTCGATACTATCCCTAAGAGTAGTGGTCACTTCAGGAGAAAGGATAGATTATTTCAGTATTTAACGACACAGGATTGTCCCCAAACATCTGAGCTAAGACGAAGATTATTAAAAAAGATAAGATTTAAAGAGAAACTTTTGCTTATTAATACGAGTGATCCTCTTATGGAAAATCGAACCTTAAAGGAAATTGCTTTAGAAAGCAAGATGAGTGTTAATGAACTAATCATCGATCTATTAGAAAATAATCAGCATCAACTAACCTTCTGTCAGGGCGGAATTAACAGACAGGATTTCCCGGGAACGCCTTACGCGAATAATATTGCCCATAATCCCCTTGTTATGGTTGGCTCGGATAGGGTATCTGGGGAAGTTCACGATCCTTATGCTTGGTATGAATTATTTCGTAAAGGTTCATTTCCTATCTTTATTGACCTATGCAGGCAAAACGGAGTTAAATTTGAGGAGATTATTCGAAGAATTACTTCCCTACCAGCACAACAGTTTAGATTGAGTGATAGAGGTACGCTCATTAAGGGAAAAGCAGCAGATATCACTATCATCGATAGAAATAGTTATACCTATCCATCCAATGAGGAAATTGATTATAAAAACCCATTAACAATGGCCAAAGGCGTTAAATATACTATTGTTAATGGCCAAGTAACCTTAGAAGATGGAACCATCACACAAATAAATGCAGGTCAACTCTTGTCCATTAACGGACGTAAATTGTAAGAAATCCCTGAAAGAGGTCAATTCTCGGATCCTGCTATTCCTAAGCCAGCTCTATATAAAACTTCGTAGACCCTTTTTCCCTGTAAGGCCCTGCTTTCAAATAAAACAACATCCTTTACTATGAACTTACCTAGTTTCTCGGACTGAACAACAGAAAAATCGATGTTATCCAATCTAGGACGGGAGGCCAGGGTTATATGCGGCTTAAACTGACGTTCATCTAGGACAAAGCCCTTGTTTTTAAGTTCCTGATGTAGATCATCCCTTAGCCTGTTTAGTTTAGTTAAACTTCCATTAACCGCTGTCCACAAGGTATGAGGGCGTTTAAAGGAGGGAAATGCTCCTAACCCAGCGATTTCTAACTCAAAACGTCCACGGTTGCTTGCAACTTTCGATAGTATTTCGCTAAGTACTGAAATCTTCCTAACGTCTAATTCTCCTAAAAATTCTAAGGTAATATGAAAATTATCCTGTGATTTGAAGGATCCATTGACTCCGAGCAGTTTTAGTTGAGACTGAAAATCCAGTAGAGCTTGTTTTAGCTTAACAGGCAAGTCTACTCCAATAAATAATCTCATATACTTTTCCCCTTATAGGATGATTATTATTTTATTGTTTTCTAACAACCCGCTGACGTAAAAAGTTCAAAAGCTCGTTCTTTTGCTCTTCATTTACAAACATTCTAATAGGAATAATATGTGCTGAATTCGCACTAACATAGATGAAAATATGGTCTTTGTCTTCAACAATATTTTCTATCCCACTGAACTGTGTCTTTGCTTCACTGTGCTCACTTCTATCAACAATTCCATTTTCAGTGATCGTTAAGTTATGACTTCCTACCACACTACTTTTTTTCCCTTCGGAAAGCATCTTTGAGATTCTTCTCGAGACTATCTTCTTTAAACGTTTCGGATAAAAAGCAACCCAATACAAATACAGGAGTGTAAAACCAACTAACCAGTAGCCTAATGGCATATTAGTAAATTGTTTAATTATAAACGGTAAGACTAGAAAGGATAACGACAGAATATACCGCTGAATGAAATACGACCGCCTTGTCGACTTAGCATAGGTGATATGAAATAGATTAAAATCAATTAAATCCTGTTGGTTTAGTTTGTATTCAAAATTCAAGCAAATTCCCCCTTTATTCTTTTACCAAAATACGAAAAAACGCCCTTTTTCCACGAGCCCATATAATAAAACTTTTTCTAGTCAATCCAACTCAATTTATTACTATTTCTTACTTGTCTCTCTATAATGCTAGCCAATTTAGAAATAATATAGTCCTTATTTTTAGAATAACCTCATTTGCCCCACTAGAAAAAATGTTGTCAATAACCCCGTCCCCCTGACACCCCTGAACTTCCATGATTTACAATATATTTGACCCTCTTAAATTGTTTATTTTCCATCGTATAAATAAAAGAGGAAAATTTGTTGAAAATTAAAAGGAATCTTTAGTAGGGGGACAAGGAAAATGGCTATTTCGGGTAGGATTTCAGATTTAAAAATACTAGTAGCTCTATTTGGAAATGCAACCATTAAAGAGATTATCCAGTTTAAAGACTTAAGAAAAACGAATTCTAAAGTTGCTTAAAGTTTTAGAAATAGGTTTGCTTCCGAGACTCCCTGAACCACATTATGTATGTTTAAGTACGTATTTAATTATCATACTCTACTTTAAAACGGAGTACAGTTTTCAGCTTATCAGGCTGGATTTTGCGCGCATCTGAAAGATAGATTTCTCTATGAATTTTAGTGGTCCGCCTTAGTTTATTCTGTCTACAATAATCTTCCATGATAGAAAAACTCTTTGGCTCATCATCATAAGATCCTAAATGCAACATTTGAACGCAAAGTCCCTCTTCTAAACAATCAAATCTCACTTGATCGAGCAACAGGTGAGGTTTTTTTTGTTTTACACTATTAATGACTTCTTGGGCCATTTTATCCGTTACAAAATCAGGTTGTCTTATCATGATGGTGTATATCAAACTGTTTTTATCCAATATTTCGATAGCCCTTGCTTCTTCGGCCAAATCCCAGATACCTTCAAGTGGAAATACCGTAAAATCATAATACCCCTCTGGAACAATATTTTTCTTAGGTAACATTTTGACAGCGTATGATAGAGAATACAATACTCCAATAGCCTCAGAGAACCGGTCAGTATTAGGATTTCCCTTTCCATCAATCATAAAGAACTTAAATTCTGGAACCTTAACAAGTTCAGGTTTATTTTTTGGCAAGTATAGTTCTTTAGCTTGCTTTTTCCACTCATATTTCATCCTATGTTCCTCCCCTGCCCCCATTTTTGTACCTCATTAGTTGAGCTTCTTTTTGTATCCCTTATGTGTATCCGGACTATATCCTGCAGATTCGTATAATTTACAGGCAGCAACCCGATTGGTTTCTGTAACAAGAATTACTTGAGTGCAATTTTTTTCTAAGGCTATCTTTTCAAGCTCAGATATCAAAGCTTTGCCTATGCCATTATTTCTAAATCTAATATCTACAATCATATTTTCCAAGACTAGAAAGGGTTTACAATCTCCATATAGCTCTCCACAAATAACCCCCATTACAGAACCAATTAGCACATCGTTTTCAACAGCACTGAGTAATACGTGCGAACCACAGTCATAAAACTTCTTAAACTTTTCATACATAGTTTCAACCGAAGACTCTTCATCCCAAAATTGCTTATACAGTCGTGCCAATTGAGGAATATCTTCTACCATCATTTCACGTATGATCATCTTTTACCCTCCAATTTATGTGTCCTTCAAATCCTACCGTTAGGTAATAAATAGCTTTTCGGCATTAGATATTAAATCAAGTATCTATAACATACCGCAGCAAAGTTGCAGACAATAAATATAAAATGTGACTATTCAGTACCTTGGGGAATTCTGAACGAGGAACCACAGATTACACATAATAGAACGATAAGAGAAACCACAGATTAACACAGATTTCACAGATTAAGAACGATTATGAATAGAAAAATGGCGAAGATGGAAGGTTAATTAACTGAGTACCTGAATAGTCATCATAACTTATCCGTTTTACTAATCTTTAGTGAAAAAGCTTGTTTTTTCCTTTATCGATTTTGAGGATAATTACATGAAAACACGGCCCAAAAAAGAGAGTGTAATAGCCCGTGTAAGAGTATAATACAGTGAAATAGTTTTACTAACAAGGGGAAGGGTAATGTCCCTAATTATTAAAAATTTCACATAGTGACTAGACGTCAGACATCTTGCATTAGAAAAGATGTCTGATACAATATATAGAACTTATTCTTTTAGGGAGGATCGCTTATGAAAAGAGCAGGAAGAAGTCTTGCAGAAACTATAGCAGATGATATTCTGGCTATGATCACTATAGATAAAAAGTTCGCAATGGGAGATAAGCTCCCCAATGAAAACGAGCTTTCTGTAGATTTACAGATAAGCCGTACAACTTTACGAGAAGCAATCCGCATTCTAGTCGCTCATAATGTTCTGGAAATTCAACGCGGGAAAGGAACATACGTTAAAAATAACCATGAATTAAACGAAGAGTTTAACTTGAAAGAGCTTTCAAGCTTACCATTAGACGTTAAAGATCTATATGAAATGCGTCTAATCTTTGAGCCTCAATCAGCCTATTATGCTGCAAAACGAGCAACCGATAAGGAACTTGAGCGCATTCTATATTATGGCAGGCTTGAAGAAGCACTAATATTGAAAAAGGAAGATCGAACTGAGGTTGAGCAAGCTTTTCACAAATCCATCGCCAAGGCAACCCACAACGAGTTTATGAATCGGTTGATGCCTATACTATATCAGGCCATCGATAAGGGAGTCCTTTTATCTGACTCAAATGAAGAAATGCTACAAAACACCTTAAATGACCATCGGATGATTATGGAGTTTTTATCAAAACGAGATGCGGAAGGGGCAAAAACTGCTATGAAGCTGCATATTATTCATGCTATGAGGGGCTTTGGAATTTTTGAAGAATAAACTACTACCGACTATTAATCGTTAGTAATTAAAAGGTGAATGAAATCCTTTTATTAGTACAATTACCTCATAGACATTGGACATCATACATTATATAATGTGGTAATACAACTAATCAAAAGAGGTGTTCATTATGAATAGTAATGCAGTAACGAAAACTTCACCACACCGTGCATTATTTCACGCGCTAGGGTTAACTAATGAGGAAATAGAACGTCCCTTAATCGGTATTGTCAGCTCTAAAAACGATATCGTTCCTGGACACATAAATCTGGATAAAATAGTTGATGCCGTAAAGCTGGGCGTAGCCATGGCCGGAGGAACTCCCCTTGTCTTCCCCGCGATCGCTGTATGTGATGGCATTGCAATGGGACATCAAGGAATGAAGTATTCCCTTGTTACCAGAGAATTAATTGCCGACTCTACGGAAGCTATGGCACTGGCTCATGCCTTTGACGCCCTAGTAATGGTTCCAAACTGTGATAAAAACGTTCCTGGATTATTAATGGCAGCAGCCCGCATAAATATACCTACCATCTTTGTCAGTGGCGGACCAATGCTTGCCGGTAAAGTGGACGGGCAGAAAATTAGCTTTTCCAATGTTTCCGAAGCCGTCAGCCAATTCCAAGCAGGAAAAATCACTAAGGAAAAATT
>JADQBO010000091.1 GCA_016278585.1 Desulfosporosinus sp. | reverse complement strand
CTTTTTTTCAATCAGCTTAATATCTTTATTGATCGCTTCTCTCGAGATCCTAAAGTCTGGGATAACATATTCAACCGTACCGCCGGCTTTCTCCCGTTTATCAAAGACAGTCACTTCCATGCCCCCTTTGGCAAGGAAATAAGCGGCTGCAAGTCCAGAGGGGCCCGCTCCGATTACAGCGACTTTAGCTGCTGACTCAGGCTTTAGCGTAGGGAGCTTCTGCATATAGGCGTCAAAGCCTTTTTCGGCTGCCACCAATTTCTGATCACGAATATGCACTGATTCATCGTAATCTAAACGAGTACACTTGGTCATACAGTTATGGGTACAAATCGTCCCCGTAATGAAGGGGAATGGGTTTTTAGACACAATGACATCAAACGCTTCCTCAAATCGCTCTTCGCCTACTAGTCGGAGATATTCAGGAACATCCTGTTCAATGGGACATCCGACAGTACAAGGAGCAATAAAGCAATCGAAGACCGGCAGTTTCAACTCTGTTTTACGATTGATCATATCTCTTTTTTCTTTAATATGATTTGCATCATTTAACGAACTTTCAGCAAGAACTTTTAATTTTTCCATATCGAGTTTATCGGAGTCTTGATTAGCCATCAGAGGGTCTAGGAGATCTGCTAATTGTTTAAAGCGCAAGTATGCGCCAGGCTTTAACAGAGTAGTGGCAACAGTAATTGGCTTGATTCCCGTCTCGTAAATCTGACGAATATTAAAGGCATCTGCTCCACCCGAAAAGGATATTTTAAGATCCCCATTAAACTCTGCAGCCAACTTATACGCCAAGTTAATCGTCAAAGGATAGAGTGATCGACCGGACATATACATCTCCTCGCCCGGTAACTCTGATTTAGTAATCCTAACAGGTAACGTGTTAGACATTTTGACACCAAAGTCCTTGTTCTTTTCCTTGGCAAAAACTTTGAGACGTTTCAACATTTCAACACCATCATTAAACTGAAGGTCATGAGTAAATGATTCTTCTTTAATTTGAATATACTCGTATCCCATTTTATCGAAGGTGTTTCTTACATACTCATAGCCCAAAAGCGTAGGATTCATCTTGACAAAGGTATGCAATTCCTTTTCGCTGATCAAGTATTGAATAATGGCTTCAATATCCTGCGGGGGAGTTCCGTGCATGGTCGACAAGGTTATAGAGGTGCAAATATTAGGAGTAATCTGTTCAATGAAGGCTCGATCGATCTTTTCAAACTGGTCTACATTTTCAAGCAAAGAAGTGACACACTCTTTGAAAATCGAGGTTTTCGAAGCATCTTTAAGGCCTTCAATAAATTGATCAACTTTAGGAGATTTAATTCCCTCCAGGTCGTACCCTACGCTCATATTAAACATAAAGCCTCGCTCATTTTGGTTAAAAAACTCCTTTTGCAAGATATGGAGCGCAAACCAGGCTTTTACGTATTCATCAAAGGCACCCATAATCGGAAGTTCAGTAGACCACTCTGTGTTATAACATTCATCCTCCGCAAGGATACAAGGCTTAGGAATATCTAACTCATCCATGATTTGAACCGATTTTAATTCGAAGAAACGACTTCCACTTAAATAAGAAGCAATAATATTTTGGGCAAGTTGAGTGTGTGGACCAGCAGCTGGACCAACCGGAGTTTCCATCGTTTCCCCAAACAGACTAAGGCGTTGGTCACTTTTTTTATGAAAAAACTTAACTTCAGAAACCCCGAAAATAGTTTGAGTTCGTTTGTATTCTTCAAACATCCAATGAACCAGTTTCTTAAAGGGAATGGGGATCATTTTATCGCTCATCATTAATTATCATTCCTCAATTCTTTTTGTTGTAGATAAGTTTATCTGGATTTCAGGGAAAGCCTAGACTTCCCCCTGCTGTTGTTCCTTACTTCCCTTTATAATGTGGGCTGTCAACACAAGTACAAACATGTCCTTCTAGGGACTTTTCAGCCGCTTTTAAGATATTCTGGTAACCTGTACAACGGCATAAATGTCCAGAGAGTTCACGTTTCAACTCATCTTGGGTGTAATCTTTACCACTCTCCGCTAAAGCGGTAGTCGTTAAAACCAGACCAGGGGTACAGAAACCACACTGTACAGCCCCCTCTTCAACGAACGCTTTCTGCACATCAGAAAGCTCCCCGTCTTTTGCAGCTAAGCCCTCAATCGTCCTAATCTCCTTACCATCCGCCCAAACGGCCAAGTAAATGCAAGTATCATACGGAATACCGTCAATCAGCACACTGCACGCGCCACATTCTCCAACCCCACACCCTTGTTTGGCACCCGTAAACCCTAAATGACTTCTCAAAACATCTAATAACGATTCGCGAACATCCACCTCAAAATTATAGGCTTTTCCATTCACCTTAAAGGAAATTCGTTTATACAACTTCCGCACCTCCTGCGTTGACAACGGCTATTTTCAGAGCTCTTTGCGTGAGTTCTTCTACAAGATGTTCCCTATACTCTTTAGAAGCTCGCCAAGAAGTTCGAGCCTTGGCAGACTTTACCGCAAGCTTTCCAATCTCCGCCAGTGTTTCGGAGGAAATTTTCTTCCCCTTGGCATACTCTTCCGCTTCGAGGCACCTTAAAGGGGTTGGACCCGCCACCCCAAGTCCGATTCTAATCTCGTCAAAGTCACCGCTCTGTACTTTGCAAACGACCGCCACTCCAAGTGTGGCAATATCCATCGCTTCACGCATAGCAAACTTGATATATTGCCCTCCGAAACCTTTATAATCTTCTGGGGCAATGTGAATTTCAGTAAGAATTTCTCCAGGGTTTAAAGCAACCTTACCTGGTCCAAGATAAAATTCACGGATTGGAACCATGCGATCACCATTTTTATCCTGCAATTTCAACTGGGCATTGAGAGCAAACAACGAAGAGGCACTGTCTGCAGACGTCGCTCCATTACATATATTTCCACCAATGGTTGCAATGTTTCTGATTTGAGGTCCACCCATGGAAATGGCCGCCTCGGTTAAAATGGGGATTAGATCTTTAAGAATGGGATTATGGAAAACCTCAGCAAAGGTTGCCATTGCGCCAATCACGATTGTCCCATTTTCCGTTATACGAATGCTTTCCAAGGATTTAATCTTGCGAAGGCTCAAGAGTTCAGCATCTTCAAGTTGCCCCCCGTGCATTTTAATGAGCACGTCTGTCCCGCCCGCAATAATTTTGAGGTTGGGGTTTTCCGCAAGAAGCGCAGTTGCTTCACTTACGGTTTCAGCATCGTAATATCCTTTAATATCGTACATGTCATCACCGCCTTCCTAGATTAATCCGGTTTCTTTAAATTTTTCAAAAACCCGTTGTGGATTCATCGGTATTCGATTAAACGCCACGTTCGTTGCATCTAACACTGCATTACGAATAGCAGGAGCAGGGGAAACTATCGGAGGTTCTCCCAAGGATTTAACCCCAAACGGCCCTGTTGGATCCTCATTTTCCACAAAGGCTGCTCCAATAGTCGGGGTATCCATAATCGTGGGAAGTTTATAATCCAGCAAGTTGTTGTTAAGAGGTTTACCTGTCTTCTCATCAAAGAGCAACTGTTCGGATAATGCATACCCGATTGCCATACTGACCCCACCGTGAACTTGCCCTTCCGCCAAAAGCGGATTAACAATTTTACCGGAATCGTGGACATTGTAAATTTCCAAAATCTTGACTTTACCAGTCTTGATGTCCACCTCTACCTCCGCAAAGGTTACCCCGAACGGAATCGCATTGATTCGAGCATTATTTGAGACATCACTTGTAATGGGTTGGGCATGAACTCGGTCATAGTAAGACTGCATCGCAACGACTTCCAACGCCAGTACATTTTCTCCAGACTCTTTAAAGACGATGAATTGATCTTTCATATCTAGAAGATGGGCAGGAATATCCGTCATGCTATTTGCAAAACCCAGAACTTTTTTCTTAACTTCTAGGGCTGCCTTTTCCACAGCCATCCCTGTCACGTAGGTTTGCCTTGAGGCATAAGACCCCGTATCAAAGGGAGTAATATCTGTATCTTGGGTGGAAATAATATGCACCATGTACATAGGAATTCCTAACACCTCAGCTACCATTTGAGCGAAGACAGTGTCGCTCCCCTGTCCGATTTCTGTCGCACCTAGTTGAACTTGTACTGAGCCATCTTGGTTCATGACAATTCGTACTCCAGCAAGCTCTAAAGCCACTGGATACGTTCCTGATGCATAGCTAAAGCAAGCCATACCTAACCCTCGACGTTTGTCTCCACTTTGTTCCTTATATAAAGCCTTTTTGGCATCCCACTTAATTAATTCTCTACCTTTATCAATACACTCCCGAATGGCGCAGCTCATAATCTTATTTTTGCTCACTGGTTCCACATAACCGACTTCAACTAGATTTTTCTTCCGAATTTCAATGGGATCCATGTTAAGCTTTTTCGCAATATCTTCGATATGCGATTCAAAGGCAAAAAAGATTTGAGGTGTTCCATACCCTCGCATCGCTCCCGCAACTGGCAAATTAGTATAAACTGTTATCGGGTCATATTTCAAAGCTTTAGTTGGGTAAAGATAGCGGAATTTACCCCCTGCGCTCCCAGCAATGGAATGTCCATGGGACGCGTAAGCCCCAGTATTTGAAACAGCAGAAATATGAACCCCGTTCATTTTTCCATCATTGTTAATTCCAGTCTTAATTTTAAACTTGAATGCATGTCGGGTTCGGGTATCAATCATCGATTCTTCCCGAGAAAGCTCAAGTCTTACCGGTCTGCCACCTACAGCCAAACTCATAGCAGCATTCAACGGTTCAATACAAACATCCTGTTTATTACCAAACCCACCACCTATATAAGGCTTAATTACACGCACTCTACCCCAAGAAATACCCAAAGATTGAGCAACGATCCTGCGCACAATATGGGGAATCTGGGTTGAGGTCATGATAACGACTCGTCGATCTGAATCGACATAAGCATGGGATACTTGGTTTTCTAGATGGCAATGTTGAACAATGCTCGTCTCGTACTCACCTTCAATAACGTGATCCGATTCCTGAAAGGCTTGTTCTATATCCCCTCTATCATATCCACCCGACGCCAGAATGTTTCGTTCACAGTCATCATGGATCAATGGGGCACCTTCTTTTAGTGCAGCGTCCGTAGTGGCTAAAGCTTCTAAAACTTCGTATTCTACTTCAATTAACTTCAACGCCTTTGATGCAATCAGAGCATCTGTTGCAACTACAGCAGCAATATTATCCCCTACGAAACGAGCCTTCTGGGTTAAAATATGGCGATCTTCTTTATCCCGGTGGCTTTCATCAAGGGAAAAAGGATGCCCTGCTGTTCCATATTTAAGTTCTGCAACACTCACTTCATCCGTTGCTATCGCCTCAATAACACCAGGCATTGATGTAGCGTAACGAATTTCCGGTAGGTCTTTGTACGTTAAAACAGCTTCCACACCAGGCAAAGCCTTCGCCTTACTTACATCGATCGATTTAATAATCGCATGAGCATAGGGACTATGCAAAATTTTACCGACCAACATATCCCTTTCCGCAAAATCATCCGTATATTTGGCCTTGCCTGTCACCTTGGCTACAGCATCGACTCTTCTAACGCTTTTTCCTACAACTGTATAAGCCATTTTAATGCCTCCCGTCCCAACATTTATTGGACCTTTTCGGCCCTTAAGTCGCTTCATTTAAAACTTTTGGTCCCTTATCTGATAAACGTGCAAAACTCATGCCAACAAGCTAGCGTGTCGAAAAACGGCTTAAATTGGCGTTTTAACTTTTGAATCGCAAAACTCGTTTATCAAATTGATAGCACTCAACATGGTCGACCGCCTAAAAATGCTCCTTATTCACTTTATCATAGTGATAAACTTTTATCATTTTAAGTGATTTACTATCAATTTGATAAAATAAAAACTCCTTGGTCTATTCAGTAAGCTGCTGACCCTCCACACTCAGTGTTTGCAAAATCACTCAATATTATAACGTGCTAATTTTCGATAGAGAGTTGCTATTCCGATTCCTAAGGCCTTTGCCGTTCTTTCTTTAGCCTGTACACCTGTTCCGAACGTCTGATAACAGCGCAAAATTGTTTCTCGTTCAACGTTTTCGAGGTTATACTCATTTAGTACATCCTGAATTTCAAGACTCTTTAGTCTAGGCGATAAATGCTCTTCAGTTAAGGTCGAATCTTTGACTAAATTCATAGCATATTCCATGATGTTCTGCAATTCGCGGACATTCCCTGGCCAAGCATATTCACTTAGCCTTCTTCGGAACCCCTCCGACAGAAACTGGACATTCTTATTAAGCTGCTCATTGAACCCATTGATAAAGTGTTTGCATAAAATCTCTAGGTCTTCTTTTCGGTTGCGCAACGGTTTGATATCTATCGGTACTACATTTATCCGATAATAGAGATCCTTTCGGAACTCTCCCTTAGCCATCATTTCCTCAAGGTTTCGATGGGTAGCTGCAATCACTCGGACATCGACTGGGATCGGGACAATTCCACCAACACGCTCAACTTGACGTTCTTGCAGAACTCGAAGAATTTTGGCCTGCAAAAATAAGGGCATATCCCCAATCTCATCAAGAAAAAGCGTACCTTTGTTGGCTAATTCAATCTTCCCAAGTTTCCCCCCTTTACGAGCTCCGGTAAAGGCACCCTCTTCATAACCAAAGAGTTCGCTTTCCAGTAACGCTTCAGGAATTGCCGTACAGTTAATCGCCATAAACATCCCTTGCTGTCTGGAACTGAGATTATGAATTGAACGGGCTAACATCTCTTTTCCCGTCCCACTTTCCCCTCGGATTAAAATGGTTGATTTACTAGCAGCAACTACTTTAGCCCGTTCACGAATTTGGCAAATTGTTTCACTGACTCCCAAAATATCATCGATAGTATACCCCGCATCTTGGAGGGAAAGGCGATTGACGATTCGACCAATCTCATCAAAGGGGCGCAAGGTCACGCCAATACTCTTCACTCCCTCTTCGCTATCAATGGGCAACGCACGCAAAATCATCTGCACCCGATTTTTCTTTGTTTCAACATGTACTTCCCGTTCAATGACTTCATCCGCGTTACTGCCCACTTTGAGAATATCCGTGACAATCTGGTCTGTGAATAGGTTCTTTAGGTGACTTCTCGGGGTAAGCAAATTAGCACTAAATAAACGCTTAGCTGCTTGGTTAAAGTGAAGAACACTTCCGTCAAGATCGACTGTTATTAAGCCCTCTTCTAAGCAGTCGATAATCGAATTAAGATAGTGATTGGCGGAAACCAGGCCAGCCAAAAACTCTTGCTCCTTCATTTTTAAAGCAATGGTTTCAGCCATCTTAGTTAAGAAAATAAGATACGACTGTTGGTTTTCTTGTATAAGTTTGGCTTGAGCTTCAGTAAAACAAACAAGTCCAATGGCCCCTACTGCTTTATCATCCAAATTGATGGGGGAAACAACTTCGTATTTTTCGGAACAATTCCCACGTGCTTTACAAGGGGCGCAAAGCGGATGGTTCCCAGGTGTCTCTATAACAAATTGGTGTCCAGTCCGTAAGACTTCCTGATATACATACCCCTGCCGGTCCATTGATAGACCGACCCCTTTGTGATACCTCCCTGTTCCAGCAATACGCACCAGATTACGATCCGCTATCTCAACATCGATTTTCACAACAGTAGCAATTGCCTCAGCAATTTGTTGTGCATAATCTTTAACGGCCATGAGTTCAACCATTAAGTTTACCCCCATAATACTATTATTTCTTATAAAGTTGGTTTATATGACAATAACTGTTCTTTTTCTCTCTTAATTTTGTATTCGACTCAAAATGATAATATCCTTTATTATTTTTTATCATTTTGATAAAATTTTAATAGAATTTAACGATAATACCCAACATAACAAAAAAAGCCAATCATCAGAAGATTGGCTAAAACGAGTAAGGGTGCGCCAATTGTGAACTTTGAACGAGTGGTCTTATGACGGAAATACTTCATTCCTGCATAAAGTCCGAAACCTCCAAGCGCCGCCCCCATAAAGAGTAACCGCGCTTCAGGAATCCTCCACAGGTGTAACCTAGCCCGGCGCTTATCCCTTCCCATCGCCATAAAAACGTAACTGTTCCAGAGGACGTAGATGATTATATAGGCTTTCAAACTAAGCAATCCATGACACCTCCAATATTAATTCTAATATTGTATCATAGAAAATTTGTTCAAAGATATTTGATGCCTAATTTTAGTTAGATACAAGTATACGATTCTAAGGGAGTGGTATATTTTTTTCTATTAGGGTTAAGTTTTTTAACTCTGAAAGGTTAACGCCGAGGAACGCCGAAAGTAAATAAAAAGTTGTCCTTACTATAGACAACCTTAATGCCTTATGTTATGATAAAACGCGTGAAAGAAATTAGCGCTTAGGTGCTGATTTAACTCATTTCCAATCACCCTACGGACAAACGATCACTTGTTTAATTTGGTGGGTTGGGTAAAATTTTATGCGGTCATGGCGGAACTGGCAGACGCGCTAGATTCAGGTTCTAGTGTTCGCAAGGACATGGAGGTTCAAGTCCTCTTGACCGCACCACTTAGAAACTCAAGGCCTCCGGGCCTTTTTTCTTTTGCCCTTGTTAGGCACGAATAATCTAAAATGCCCAACAAATGCCCAACAAAAATATCTATACCTTAATAAAGGACTAGACTTGCATTCACTGACAAGCTAGTCCTTCTTTCTTTATTTTGCTTGTACCATCACTAATTTATATTCATGCTACAAATAAATGCCTTGTGCCAGACAGACAACCCTTTCGCTCTAAAAATATCAAGCTGTTTGCCCTGAGGTATTTCAGATCTTGCGCCCTAACTCAATCGCGTTTTTAGTATGCATCTACATAACGTCATTGTTATATAGGCGATGTAATTAGATAGCTAAAACTTCTGTTGGGCATTTTGTTGGGCACGTTAGGCATTTGGTGGGCCTACCATTTTTCACCCCTACTTGGTAGGCTCTCTCTATTCTTAGCCCTTTAGCCATACAAGCTGCTCTTTCATATTCCAAAAAAAGCGAACTATCTGGACCAAGGATTTCCATTATTCTTCTCCCATACTTAACTGCCATCTTCAGATGCTTTGCATATTCTGCATCCTTAAGACTATCATTGTACATATCTACGAAAATACGTTCCTCAGTCTCTGTCATTCTTTTCATTCCCCTTCATTTACCACTTGCTGAAGAAGGATAAAACTGGATATAATAGTACCATAAGAACCCCTCTTCGGAAGCGTGTTTCTTAGTAAGGAAGTCCGGAACTCTTGACGGGGTGTACGGGCTTCCTTGTTATTTTCCTACCTTCGTCTCGATCGCTTCTTTCCACCACTGGGTTTCCTTATTGGTTCGATCCTTAGTCCATTATCCCCGACCAATACCCTGTACTTCTCTCCCTGTAACTGAACAACCTCACCAACCTCAAGACCTGAATCATCCAACTCACCACCCATGTTGATCCTACGCCTTGTCCATGTCTCCCCATCATCCACGCTGACCTTAACTTCAACCTTTGTACTACCCTCACTAAAGCTTTCAGCATAGTCTTCATCGTAGCTAGCAGCATAGCTTTCATCGCAGCCTTCACTATAACTTTCCTCGTAGCCTTCATCATACCCTTTATCCCAGCTTACATCGCCATGGGTTT
>JADQBO010000497.1 GCA_016278585.1 Desulfosporosinus sp. | reverse complement strand
TCTGCTAGCCCCTCTGCCAAGATGCCCTCTGCCAATTCAGGTGTGTTTATGCGATTACACGCTATCACAGGAATCGATACAGCTGTTTTGATTCCGTGTGCCAAATAAGCATAGGCTCCTGGGGGAACATTCATAGTTAGCTGAGGGACTTGGGTTTCATGCCAGCCGCCAGTGACATTGAGGGCATTAACTCCGGCTTTTTCTAGGGCTTGACAGAAAACTCGGGACTCTGTATTAGTATTGCTGCCCGGAACAAAATCATTCCCTGCCACTCGAACGATTATTGGAAACTCTGGTCCAACGGCTTTACGGACCGCCTCTACCACTTCAAGACCGAAGGTCATGCGAGCCTTTAGGTCTCCACCATAACGATCTGTACGTTGATTAGTTACCGGAGAAAGAAATTGGGAAATCAGATAACCGGCACTGGCAAGAATCTCAACTCCATCAAATCCTGCTGTTTGGGCTCTTTTTGCAGCATTGGCAAAGGAAGCAATTACTTCCGTGATTTTTTCCTCTGTGAGCTCTTCAGGGATTTCCCTTGTCAACTTAGAAGGGATGGCAGAAGGTGCCACAGCAGGCTGACCCGTTAAAGCAGAATGAGCATATCTCCCTGCTTGATAAAGCTGAGGGACAATTTTTGCACCTTCCGCGTGTATCGCATCGACTAAGCGGCGAAGTCCAGGGATAAAACGATCCTCATCAAGTTGAGTCATTCCAAAGGCATTTCCAATTCGGTCGATACCGCACCCACCTAAAACGATCAAGCCCACTCCACCTCGGGCTCGTGCTCGGTAAAACTCGATTAGTTGATCATTTACTTCCCCCATAGGGCTATATCCTAGATGCATAGGCGTCATTACGATGCGATTACGAAGCTGAAGTGTACCAATTTGAGCGGGCGAAAAAAGGGTTGACATATTAGAAAAACCTCCTCATATTATATTTTTTCAACTCTACAGCGAACATATCGATGCAGCGGAGTTCCAGCGATGGGGTCTCGATGTGACTTCTTTGTTAACCGATTGACATTAACCCCATATTCCTCCTCATTATAGGAAAGCCCAAATCCATGGGGAATGATTATACTTCCAGGTCTGGTGGCTGAAGTTATCTCTAGCTCGATATCCACGGATCCTACCTCAGTTGTTACTCTAACAATTTGTTGATCATCTAGGTCCAACCTTACCGCATCATCTGGGTGCATAGCTAGGGTACAGGCGCGACGCCCTTTGTTCCATTCCGGATTACGCATTAGGGTATTGGCATTCATGTCCATATGTCTTCCAGCCATGAGAATAAAGGGATAAACTTCATCAGTTTGCAATTGCTTTTTTTCCGACTCCGGAGTAATACTGTAGACCCATTCTTCTACTTCCGGTATATACAGATTGATGCGTTTATCCTCTGTACGGAGATTAGCAAAGTTGTTATCTGGGTCGACATATCCAATCCAAATACCCTCTGGGTGATCAAGGAGGGCCTGGTAAATATCATCCCCCATCGTCGGACCCGGACTAAAACCTGCCCGAGCAGCATTTTCACGAAAATCCCCGGGTACCGTCTGAAGCAAAGTCCACATCCAAGCCAGGTTGACTGAACCCAATTCTTTTCCTAAGGTTTTAGCCACTATAAAGGGAAGTGCAGCAGAGATCTTTGGATCGGATTTGATATAAGTGAATAAGGTCTGACCATATTCCAGGCGGGATTTCCCCGCTGCCTCATACAATGACTCTGGAATCGTCGGAATAATCCCCAATTTATCGGCTAGTCGGGTCCAAATCTCACTTCCCTCAAGGCATTCGCCCTCACCCTTCACGACAGGCCGACGCATCTGGCAGTAAATTTCCGGATAATTCAAGGAAAAGTAAGTGGTATCCCATCGTTCATAGGCCGAAAGATCAGGGAGAACATAATCGGACATCCTAGCCGTCTCAGACATAACTATTTCTACAGTAACCAAAAGATCCAACTTAGAAAAGCCTTCTTCGTAAGCGGTCGTATCCGCAAAGGAACGTAAGGGGTTACTCGAACTGATGAGCACTGCACGCAGTCGCTCTGAGTGGTCGTTGCTAATTTCCTCTGGCATCACATTTGGCGGATACATTCCCATGATGGCAGGGAAATTAGTAGCAATGGTGCGCCAAAACTTAGAATTTCGCTCATCGCTGTGCGAACCCATAGTCATTAGACAACCCGGAATCACGTTTCCGCCGGGTACGCCAAGGCGGCCACAAACTGTGAGCAAAATAATTTCCAGATAGGTTGTCAGTGTACTATGGCGACCCATGAGCACACCAAGATCAGGATGAAGGGAGGATTTTCTGGTAGCAAAGAGGCGTGACACCTCTCTAACCTGATCAAAGTCAAGTTCACAAACCTTGCAAGCCTCACGAGCATCAAAATCCATAAACCAGGGGCTGATCTGGTCAAACTGACTCACATAACGATCAATATACTCTTTGTTATGCCAGCCTTCCTGGAGTATGATCGCGATCATAGCACGTGTCAGGAGCGCATCAGTGCCAGGTCGCAAAGCAAGATGAATATCGGCCCTTTCCGCCGTTTCCGATCGGCGTGGATCGATAACCACCAGCAGTTTCTCGGGATCCTTAGCTATCTGGTCAAGGATCCGTCTGGCCTGGGGAATTTGATGGCTCATCCATCCATTCCACCCAATGGCAACTAACATATCCGTTTGATCGTGGTCAGGAATGGTCGCACTATATTGCCTTCCCACAGTCCGTCCGTATCCCCAATACAAACCAGTAAGTTCTCCGGCTAAGGCATTGTAGTAATACTGAGAGCCTAGGGCTCGAAGTAATCGAAGTCCGAAAATCGCTTCAGTATGGGCGCCCAAACCGCCGAGACCCATTACAGCCAGTGAACGGGGACCATGTTCAGCAATAATGGTCCTAAGTTTCTCCGCTATCTCAGTCAGCGCCTGATCCCAGGTGATGGGTATAAACTCTTGGCCCACCTTTTTTAGTGGATGAGTTAATCGTTGGTCATTATGCTGATAATACGCAATATTAAGTCCTTTCCGACAAGCATATCCTTGACTTCGGAGATTGTCCTTATCGGGTCTAACTCTCAGGATCCGATTATTCTCAACTTGAACCTCTAAGCCACAATTTTGAGCACATAGTATACAACTGGTTTTCGTCCAATCATTCACCTGGAAATCCTCCTTTCACCGCAAAATAAGGAATACCACTAATGAACTACCATAGAGTTTTTCGCGTATGAGGAATAAACAAAAACTAGATTTAATGACTAGAAAAGACAACCTAGATAGATAAATAGGCTGAATGGGTCTGAATATTCAATTATCTATAGGTAAATTTTTTTCCCATACCCCCTTGTCACAAATGCAAGTCAGTTTAAGAAAAGATGATCGCTTATTCCTGAGAGAACTTTTCTAAAACTCTCTCGAAGGTAGCAAATTCTTCGTCCGAAAAGCGTTCCTTAATTTCTTGATCAAGTCCCTCGGCTAAGTGGGCTATTTCAGAAATTGTATGCTTGGCTTTCTCCTTTAAAAATACCAAGAGGGAACGTCTGTCTTCCGGATCATTTCTCCTTTCCACTAAATCTAAGCGTTCCATTCGATCTAAAATGGAGGTAAGAGTTGATCCATCCATGTCTAAGCTTTTAGCAAGGTCCTTGAATTTTAATCCATCTCTTTCCCATACTGCGCTCAGTACATAGAATTGTGACGGAGTAATTCCATACTGTGAAAGATTGCTCTCGTAATAGCGGTGAACCTTCCGCATCACTCGACTCAATTTATAGCATATATATTTTGACGGACTTCTGCTGTTATCATTTGATGCGTCCATTATTTCACCTCGTTACTTTGTTTGTTGGTAAGGAAATTAATTGCATATCAATTGTTTGTGTACAAATGATTATGTCTAGAGTATAGCGTATTATTATTTTTTTAGCAACCTATTGCTAGACGAAAGCCTATATTTTCACCTACCTATTCACCTACCTATTAAACTTACGGCCCTAAAAATATAAGGCCTACTGTCAATTGTTATGACAGCGGCCATATATTAAACTACTTCAACTTCTAAATTTGCTTTTGCAAACTGACTGTAATATAGATCCGCATAGAAACCTTTTTGGACAAGCAGATCGTTATGATTACCCATTTCAATAATACTGCCATGGTTCATAACCAAGATCAACTCAGCATTTCTGATCGTAGAAAGTCTATGGGCAATAACAAAGCTTGTTCTTCCTTTCATCAGCTCCGTCATCGCTTTTTGGATAAAAACCTCAGTCCTTGAGTCAACACTACTTGTCGCTTCGTCAAGAATTAAGATGGCGGGATTCGCCAATATCGCCCGAGCTATGGTTAACAATTGTTTCTGTCCCTGAGAAATATTTGAAGCTTCCTCATTTAAGATTGTATTATAGCCTTCAGGGAGTGTTTTAATGAAATGATGGGCATAAGCTGCCTTTGTTGCTTGTATAACCTCTTCTTCGGTGGCCCCTTCACGACCGTAAGCAATATTTTCCATAATTGTACCATGAAAAAGCCAAGTGTCTTGAAGTACCATCCCGAACATGCTGCGCAAAGCACCTCTCTTTATATCCCTAATATCGACTCCATCAATCGAAATTTGGCCAGCACTTATTTCATAAAACCGCATTAACAGATTTACAAGGGTAGTTTTACCAGCCCCCGTAGGCCCAACGATGGCGATGGTACTTCCCGATCGAACGTCAATATTCATAGCTTCTATTAGTGGTTCATCTTCTTTGTAGCTGAAATCAACATTCTCAAATCGTACATTTCCCTTTGGAAAAGCTATAACCTTAGCATCCATACTATCTGGCACTTCTTCAACCTGATCGAGAAGTTCAAAGACACGCTCAGCCGATGCCACTGTCGATTGAATAATATTAGCTATATTAGCCGTCTGAACAATTGGCATCGTGAATTGTCTCGAATATTGAATAAAGGCTAGAATATCGCCAATGGTTATGATACCCCTAGTGGCAAAAACACCTCCAACGACACAGATAATCACATAGCCTAGGTTGCTAACTAATCGCATTAAAGGCATGATGATCCCTGAAATAAATTGTGCCTTGTATCCTGCCGTATAGAGTTTGTCATTAATTGAATAAAAGGTTCTTATGGATTGATCCTCATGGCCATATGCCTTAACTATTTTATGACCGGCATACATTTCTTCGACATGTCCGTTAAGTTCACCTAGGGATTTTTGTTGAGCGGCAAAGTGTTTTTGAGAACGTTTAGCAATGTTAATTGTGACAAGTATATAAAGGGGTAAGGTTAAAATAACCACCAGGGTTAATAAAGGACTTATAGACAACATCATTACCACAACCCCAATGATTGTTACAATAGAAGTAATGAATTGAGTGAGACTTTGCTGTAAGGTCGTTGAGATATTATCAACGTCATTAGTAACACGACTTAAAATTTCCCCATGTGTTCTGGAATCAAAAAACTCGAGGGGCAAACGGGAAAGTTTTTTATCAACTTCCCTCCGCATGTTATAAACGGTTTTTTGGGCAACTCCAGCCATAATGTATTGCTGGAGATAACCAAATCCTGCACTAACCAGATATAATCCTATAAGAATTGTTACAATTTGACCAATATACGTGAAATCTAACGATGGTACTGGTTTCTGCATCTGTACAGCCATCATTTTAGCCCCGAAACCTTCTGCAATTTTAGTGATCCCCTTCCCCATAATTTTAGGGCCCAGAATACTAAAAATTGTACTTATACTGGCAAATATAAACACGAACATAAATTTAGTTCTCTGGGGCTTTAGATAACGAAGAAGTCTTAAAAGCGTTCCTTTAAAATTCTTTGCCTTTTCAATGGGTCTTCCGAGGGAGCCAGTAGGACCTCCTGATCTACCACCAGAAAATCCTCTATCAGTTTCAGGCTTGTTGCGCTCTTCACTCATCTCAATTCCTCCTCGGATAGCTGGGAAGCTACAATCTCACGGTAGACCCTACAAGTCTTCAACAATTCTTTATGCGTTCCAATTCCCACCATTTTTCCTTCATCTAAAACGATGATTCTATCTGCATCCCTTACGGTTGAAACACTTTGAGCAATTATGAAAACAGTAGCCCGGGCAATTTCAGGTTTAAGTGCAGCCCGTAACTTAGCATGAGTTTTAAAGTCTAGAGCCGAAAAACTATCGTCAAAAATATAGATTTCGGGT
This sequence comes from Desulfosporosinus sp., assembly GCA_016278585.1. Classification (GTDB taxonomy): domain Bacteria; phylum Bacillota; class Desulfitobacteriia; order Desulfitobacteriales; family Desulfitobacteriaceae; genus Desulfosporosinus. Next base: position 3,522 of record JADQBO010000497.1, on the reverse strand, counting down.
TTTCTAACAAGAGCGCGGGCAATAGAGAGACGTTGCTTCTGTCCTCCGGAAATATTAGTTCCCCCCTGGGCAATCGTGTGATCAAAACCGTCTTTCATATTTAAGATAAACCCTGAGGCTTGAGCAACATCAGCCGCATGTCTAATTTCTTCAAACGAAGCATCTTCTTTGCCATATTTAATATTTTCGGTAATAGTCCCGGAAAAAAGCACGGTTTGTTGAGGAACAAACCCAATCTTTTCCCGCAGAGTTTTTTGACTTATCTCTCGAACGTCAGCTCCATTTACCAAAACACATCCGCTTTCCACATCATAAAACCGTAATATTAAATTAATCAAAGTGGACTTAGCTGAACCAGTTCCCCCAATAATTGCCGTCAGTTCACCTGGTTTGGCACTGAAGTTAATATTTCTTAATGCAGGCTGGTCTGCACCAGGGTATCTAAAGGAAACATCTTTAAATTCTACAAACCCTTTCAAACTATTCTCCGCCTTCAGTTTTTCAGGATCCCTAATGTCCAAATCCGTCTGAAGCACTTCATTGATTCTTACAGCAGAAACATGGGCACGAGGGATCATAATAAATAACATGACGAGCATCAATAGCGAGAATAAGATTTGGGTAGCATATTGAATAAATGCTAAAAGAGATCCAATCTGCATAGTACCCTCATCAATTCTAAGCGCTCCAAACCAAATAAGGGCGACGGTTGTTAAGTTCATAATAAGCATCATCACTGGCATTAAGACAGCCATGATTAAATTTATCTTTATTGCGTTATCCATAAGATCCGAGTTAGCCTTATCAAATCGCACTCTTTCTTTATCTATACGATTAAAAGCACGTATGACTCTGATACCCGTAAGGTTTTCTCTTAATACAAGGTTTAATTTATCCAACTTTTCCTGCATCAATTTAAATAGAGGCAATCCTTTGAATAACGTCCCGGCTATAATAATAAACAGTACTGGAATTACAAATACAAGAACCCAAGCTAAGGATCTATCCTGCTGAAGTGCCATAACAATTCCACCGATACCGGTTAAGGGTGCCGTAACCATCATACTAAGAATCAGAACAGAGACTTGTTGTATTTGAGTAACATCATTCGTCGTTCTGGTTATAAGTGTAGCAGTCCCGAATTTGTCAAATTCATGTAGGGAAAAACTTTCAACTTTGCTAAAGAGCCTTTCACGCACTATCTTACCAAATCCTACTGCTGTCTTTGAGGAAAGATAAGTCGCCATAATTGCGCATACGGTTCCCCCGGCAGCAATAAGCAACATATATCCACCAATTCTAATAATATATTGAATATCATTATTGACGATACCTATGTCAACAAGATCAGCCATTAAGGTTGGCAAATAGAGGTCCGCAATAACTTGTACAAAAAGCAGCATAACAATGAGGGCAATGGAAGCAGTATAAGGTTTTAATAATCTAAATAAGTTCGCCATAGATATCACCTCTTTTCTAAACTAGTTAATTTACTTTAGTCACTGAGCAATTTCTTCAGTGTATTTAAGCCTTTAAATATTTCTTCCAGATCATTTGAAGTCCCTTTGTTGATGACGTTTTCAATACTTAATAGTAGATCCTTTCGAAAAAATATAAACTTTTCCTTAAAGTTAGGAGTCATACTCACATAAACGACTCTTCGATCCTTTTCACTTCTGACTCGTTCCACCATTTCTTGTTTTTCAAGCCTATCAACGATACCTGATACCGTACTATTAGATAAACCCAACTTACTACTGAGTTCGGTAACTTTAATCTTATTTTTCTGGCTTAATATCCCTAGCACCATACCCTGTGGTGGGGTAATTCCCGAATCCTCGAACACTTTACTCATGCGTTGCTTATAAAGAATCATCACCTCTTGAAATAGGTTGGCAACTTTCGTACTATCGTTTGAATTATCCATATATTTCCTCCCTAAATCAGGTAATCTCGGATTTGTTTCGTACACATATATTCCGAATTCGAATATTTCGCCCACGAAATATATTACTCCGATAGTATTATGTAGTCAACTGAGACTTTTAGTATTGTTTTTAAATATTTACCAATAACATTCCAAATTGAATGTTCAATGTTCAAAAGTGCTTGCCCTCGATACAATAAAGAGAAAAGCAAAGGAGTACTCACAAAATTAATGCGAGTACCCCTTATTGTTAAATTATTAGTGTGGGATTCATAGGATTTCAGGCATTATTATCTGACAATCCCACGATTAACAAAATCTTGTTTAAGGACCTCTAATCGTTTCGTTCCGTCCAGACGTTTTTGCCTCATTTCCTCTTGAATCGCCTTTGTTTCCTCAATGCCATTGACAATCGTCTGCCAGGATTTTTCCAAGGTTTCAATACTTACTGAACTTCCTGTAGCTAGCTTAGCAACCATCTTTGACTGTAAGGCAGTGTTTTCAGCATTTCGCAGCAAAAGCTCATTTGTTTTCTCATCTAGTGCACTCATTGCTTTTGCTTGAACGGACTGCCGCTTTAACATAATAGCTTGTACCAAGCATTGCTTAAAAATAGGCATCGTGATGACAAAAGCAGAATTAATCTTGCGAACCAAGTTGTAATTGCCGTATTCGATGGCCTTAATGGTTGGCATACTTTGCACGGCAACATTCTCCGCAAGTTGAAGATCGTAGATTCGTTGTTCCATGATTTCTTGGACTTGCAATAGGTTATTAGCCGCTATTTGATCTAATCGTTCGGCAGTCTGGTCGGCTTTGGCTTGGGCAGTAGGGATAATATTATTCTTAAGTTCAGCTAACACCACTTGACCTGCGTAAATATATTGCCCCAACTGCTCGTAATATTCACTATTTTTATTAAACATGTCTTCTAAATGCTTATTAGCTATACCAATTTCAGCCTCGTATTTTTTTAGCGTAACAAAAACTTTATCGACTTCATCACCCATGGAGTTATATTTTTTGAAGAGAGCATCGACTGAATTCTTCGCTTTGGAAAAGATCTTTTCCAAAAACCCTGGGGGTTTATCCTTAAAATCCTTAATATCAAATTTATCCATAATCTTATTAAGTTGAATTAATAGCTCTCCTGAATCCTCAACCTTAGTTGTTTGCATAGATTGAAGTAAAGCGTCTGAAAATCTTGAAATCTCTTCTGCAGTATTCTTCCCAAATGTCATGATGGAACTTACATCTTCGATATTAATCTGTCGTACAATACTACGAACCTCGGGACTTTCCTGTACTTTTGCCATGACTTCATTTTTCTTCTTTTCGAGATCAAACTCCGGAATGGGTGCTGGGACTAAGCTTTTATCCTCAGTAATTTTCGTTGTAAACCCTTGAATTTCCATTTCTCTTCCCCCTTTTAATCAAAACTTTGCTTTCAGCTACCAGTATAAGTCTCTTTGCGAGTCGCCATTAGTGTACTCAGTTTATAAATGGTCCGTCTATATCTCCATAGAGTTGTATGGAGATTCTAAATCAACGAAGCTTAAAAATCCTAGATAAGAGCCCCAGTTTTTGAGTTGGAG
>JADQBO010000382.1 GCA_016278585.1 Desulfosporosinus sp. | reverse complement strand
CAAATAGAGGAAAGCCAGGTGAAAGTCCAATCCACAACAAACCGACAAAGGCTGGTAGTCCAGCTAAAATCAAAAGTAAATTTGGTACTTTTAAATGTATGGGTGCATGTTCGTTAGGTTTAATATCATAAATTAGAACACCGATTATCATCGAACATAAAAACATATATTCAAGTAAACATGTGTGCTCTGATATCTCTCCTCTATAGGTTGAAATATTCAATGAGCCGAAAATAAAGTAAAAACCCACTAGACCAGATATTACATAGACTGGATGAGTAATACTCTCTTTATCGAATACCAACCCATAAACTACTATAAATCCTGCAAGAACGCTCAAAGCGAGAAGAGAACTAGCAATACACAAGAAACTTGTCGCAATAATTGCCGTAAATGTTATGACGATTCGCTGAAATCTATCGCGTTGCATTATTATAACTGTATATAGTGACAATCATGTTTACAGTTCCTTGACAACTCTTGCCGGACTGCCGAGAGCCAAACACTTAGGAGGAACATCTCGTGTTACGATACTACCAGCACCAACAACACATCCCTTACCCAATTTAATTCCAGGTAACAGAATACACCCAGACGCAATCCATACGTTATCTTCAATGACAACAGGGGCTTTTTGATACCCACAGAGCCTTGTTAACTCCTCACCCGTAAAATTATGATTTTGAGAATATATAATCACGTTAGGGCCTATCAATACATCACTTCCAATAAATACACCACCTTCTGCGTTAATAAAAGAACCTCTATTTATCGAGACGTTATTACCTATTACCAAGTTGGACGGTTTGTCGATTTGAACACCATCCCAAATGGTGACATTATTGCCGCATCGGTACGGATAAAGAATATTTCTAATCCAACAGCCTGTGCGACCAGGAATGTATTTTACAACAAACTGGATCCACATCAATATTTCGTGCCTAATCGCTCTCGCGATATTCATATATAAATCCTCGTATTTGATAATAATATGTTATAGTTCTGATAGTCCAAAATACTGCAAATATAAATGCAATCATAATAATTGATTTTAAGTATGCTATAACTATCAACGTACCAACTAATACAGATACTCCTGACACAATGTTACTTGTTAAAACGGCATGACTAGTACCGATAGCACCCATGACTGATGATAGTACTGAATATATTAGGCGTATAACAGAAGTAATACTCATAATAATAATTAGCGGTGCATCATAAACAGTAACCGACAAATTGTGATATTTTAATTGTACCACAGTAACCATAACTGTTATTAGCAGCAACAATGCGATTCCCAACTTAATTGCATGAATGATCTTTGTTCTTACAATATCCATAGAAATATGGGTCTTAAAGTAGATCATTTCTTTAAATCCAACGTACGTACTAATTAATACAAATGGATAACTAAAAAAGTTCTGCAAATAAAAGTAATCGCCAACCTCTATCAGTCCGACCTTATTATTGATTATGAGTCTATCAAAATAATTCAAATAAGTAATGATTGCTATTGACAATATAAATCCAACCAATAATTTTGAGTTATTATTTGTATCATCGCACCCTCTAATCTTTGATCTACAACAGGTAACTAACGCGATGAGCCCGCAAAATATCATACTGATAGTTATTGCAAACGTAACTTCAAGATAAGTTAGCTTGCCAGAAGTGACAACTGCATTAATTACATAAAACAATAAGAAAAACTTCCATGCGTGACTACATACTTGTGAAAGAACAAATTGTGACTTGAGTCGATTCACAGTAGACACTAAATAAATAAAATTACTGAGCAAGAATATTACAAACAATTGTATAAACGAATCTGTCGCTATATAGGTTAAATACGCAATACAAGCTGCAAACAAGGCGGTAATTAATCCAGATATTAAGATGTAATATATTAATTTGCGATTGATATAGACAATCTGATCCACAACATTTGACAATCTAACAACTATTTGGTCGAAGCCTAAAAAACCAAAAGAAATCAGCGCTGACAAATACGTCATCAGTACAGTATATTTGCCGTAATCAGCTGGTCCCATTACGTGCTTAAGTACAAAATTTATGACAAATATCGAAATAGCTCCAATAGCCATTACACCAAATGATGCGTGACTTCTTATTTTATGTTTAGTTGCCTCGAGATTAATCACAATCCACCTTTGGTTTCAGCCTAACTCCAAATACCTCGTGTATCAATAATAATTTTTTCTTTTAGGGTATCTGGTCTTATGTTTTTGAATTCTTGATGATCAACAAGAACAACTAATATATCTGCAGATACTACAACTTCATTTAATTCGACAATAGGAAATTCCAACTCCATATTTGTGCAATGAGGATCGCACACAAGTATATGCCCTACATCAGAAGCCATAAGGTCACGAACTATCTCTAAGGCTGGCGACTCTCTTAGGTCATCAATATTTGCTTTGAAAGTTATGCCTAAACAACCAATTACTGGGTGCTTAAATCTGGTAGCCTTTGTTTTGATCTTTTCAACAACCCAATACGGCTTATCATCGTTGACCTCTCTCGCCATTCGGATGAGACGTGCTTTATCGGGGGTTTTGCTTACTATGAACCACGGGTCGACAGCAATACAATGACCACCTACACCAGGACCAGGCTGAAGTATATCGACCCGTGGATGTCGATTCGCTAGCCTGATTAGCTCCCAAACATTAATACCAAGCTGATCGCAAATAAGTGATAATTCATTCGCAAATGCAATATTCACATCTCGATAGCTATTTTCTGTTAATTTGCACATTTCAGCAGTTCGTGCGTCAGACACAATGCATTCACCATTGACAACGGCTTTATACAATTTAACTGCTTCAGCTGAACATTTCTGAGTTATTCCACCAATTACTCGATCATTTTGGACTAATTCACGCAATATTTGTCCAGGTAACACCCGCTCCGGGCAATGCGCTAACCTAATATCTGATGATTCACCAACTTGATGCGGAAAGGTCAGGTCTTGTCTTGCTGCGGCTAGCCATTCTGCCACTTGTTCTGTAGTTCCGACTGGTGAGGTTGATTCCAAAATTACCAAATCCCCCTTCTTCAGTACATCAGCAATCATTCTAGTAGCAGTCTCCACATAGCTTAAGTCGGGCTTCTTTCCATCCCTGAAAGGCGTTGGCACAGCAATTATGAACGCATCGGACGCCTCAGGAGAAGTAGTTGCTCGAAGATAACCGCCAACTACAGCTGCATTTACGAGCATATCAAGATCTGGTTCGACTATGTGTATCTCGCCGCGGTTTATTGTATCTACAACTTCCATATTTATATCAACGCCAACTACTCTTATTTTTCTTGAAGCGAATAGCGCCGCAGTTGGAAGTCCAATATATCCTAAACCTATTACAGATACTTTCTTACTTTCCATTATGACTCCTTAAGTGGCTACATTTATATTCTTTTAACTACTCTTGACTTTATCCTGTTCCATACAACAAGCTCGTTACTTGGTAGTTTCGATAGCATATGCATAATTATTACTGATAGGATACCAAAGCCAAATGTTATAACTGTGGACATAGCAACTATCATACTACGTTTTGGCTTAGATTTTTTGTCAGGAACCCGTGCAGTTTGGATTATTTGTACATAATATGAATCCTTAAGTTCGCCGAGTTTTGCTGACTCAAATTGTTTTGTAAGTAAATCTACAATCGCTTCTTGGACTTTAAATTCTCGCATAAGGCGAAAATACTGTTGTCCTAACTCAGGAATCAACCCCATATTCGGGATAGCACCTCCGGCTTCACGACTTTCAATTCGAGATATTTGATTCCTCAGTCCATTAATGGTTGATTTAACGTTTTTTACCTCTAGACTATCTTCAGTAAATTGTTTTCTAAGATTTGATAATTGAATTTCTTGGGCGATCAACTGAGCATTCAGTTGAGCAATATTAGAAATTGCTGCTTGTGCCTGATCAGCTACTGACACGACTTTATATTTTGTCTGAAATTGCTTTAGATTGTCTTCCGATCGAGCTAAATCAACTTTTGCCTTAGCAAGTCTCTCTTCGTAAAATACTCTATTTTGCGCTGACTCCTTCGAATTTAGTTGAACTAAAAGATTACTCAGTTCATTTACATAAGCATTAGCAATATTGGCAGCTCGCTGCGGATCTTCGTCCTCAACAGATATTGTAATTATACCATCCTTCTTACCAGCAAGAATATCAATATTATTATCAAGTACTTTGTATGCATCAATGCGGTATTTCTCGTTGTATACCTTCATTAAATTGAATTTATCAATAATCTTATCACTTATAGCCTCACTTGTCATAATACTAACGTACATATCTGCAGGATTCGCTTTACCCAGCAGATCTGTCGCCAATGGTCCTACACCACCAAAAGAACCTGCTTGCCCTAACATAAGACCTAGCAATCCAGAATCTTGCTGTGGCGGAAGAATGCGCGTTGTTGCTTTGTAGACATTTGGCAAACTAATACTAATAACCAATGACAAAACAAATGCCAAAACGGTCAATATTGTTATCAGCTTCCAGCCACATAAAACAACCTCTAGGTATTCTAGAATGCAAATTCTCTCAGCTTCAAAATTGTTGCTGCTATCGTTAGCGTTACAACATTCATTTTGTAGATTAGCCATAGTATCCTCGCAATTTTGACCAACTCTATTAGATCACTACAACATTGGCCCAAAAGGAATCACAACCAAAAGCCAGCATCATCTTTTACATCCATGCTCACTAGTGTCCCAACGTTGGTCGCCGGCATCGGCGTAACTCCTTGTGCTGGTTGAAATAAAACGAGCTTATGGCATTTAACGACTTGAAATTTTCCCAGAAACCCCGGCACTCTCGTGCAGCAAAGTACGGGAGGTGTTGCCATGTATCCCGGGAAGCTCGTTTTCTCTCAGATAATGGAGCATCTTCCGCTCCATGTCTTCCATCAATGCGTCGAGCGATACCGCGGCAACTTCAAGGTCAAGGACTTCACTTGTCTCGACCACTACCTCTGCATGGCGTTTGCTCAACTCACCTACCGGGAAAGCCTGCGGGATATCGAAGCCTGTCTGCGAGCGCAGAAGAGCAAGCTTTACCACATGGGAATCCGCAGCTCCATTTCCCGCAACGCCATCGCCAATGCCAACAAGATCAGGGATTGGCGGATTTACGCCGACTTCGCATACTCTCTGATCCAGACAGCCCGAAAGCTTTATGCCGGCGACAGCCTCGCTCTCGATCTCGACAACACCGTCTACGCTTTGGATGCCACAACGATCAATCTGTGTCTTTCAATGTTTCCCTGGGCAGAGTTCAGAACGACAAAGGCTGCGGTGAAACTGCATACCCTGCTCGATCTGCGTGGCAACATCCCGAGCTTCATCTACATTTCCGATGGCAGGCTCCACGAGGTCAACACCCTCGACCTCGTCCCGCTGGAGCCAGGGGCATTTTACGTCATGGATCGGGGATACCTCGACTTCCAGCGGTTGTACCCTTTCCACCATTTCCGGGCCTTCTTTGTCATTCGTGCAAAGTCGAACCTGAAATTCCGGCGCGTTTATTCCGGACCAACGGATCGTTCAACGGGAATCATGTGCGATCAGACGATTCTGCTTACCGGCGTCAATTCGGCGAAGCATTACCCGGAAAAGCTCCGCAGGGTGAAGTATTACGATGCCGAAAACGACAGAACGCTCGTTTTTCTGACCAATAATTTCGATCTGCCGGCCCTGACCAGAGCCCAACTCTACCGAAACAGATGGCAGGTCGAGCTGTTCTTCAAGTGAATCAAGCAGAACCTGAGGATCAAGTCCTTTTACGGAACCTCCGAAAACGCGGTAAAGACTCAAATCTGGATTGCTGTCTCCGTGTATCTGCTCGTTGCTATCATGAAGAAAAGGCTGAAAACCAACGCCAGTATCTACACAATTCTACAGGTCCTGAGCGTAACGGTTTTTGAGATAATATTAGAATTACAAGTACTTACAGAGTCGGATTGCGAAAACGATCCGGAATAACAGCTAACCAGCTGGTTTTATTCAACTAAACGTTGGGACACTAGTGGTACGTGCTAACTTATACAATAAGATGGAGAACAAGCAGTATCGATAATATTTAAATTATTCTGACAAGTAAACCTACACAGCTAGTCATAGTCGCAACTAATTAGCAAACATCATATATTCGTACTATTATTGATCGCTATGAATGACTTAGGCAACATCATAAATCTTTCTGTAATTATATTTGCCTCGTGATACAGCTCTTTAAACATAAGTTTATTCAGCAATCTTGCACTTTCTACTATTCTAACAGCTTGATCAACTGATCTGGCCTTACTCCAATGCCCTAAGCTAAATGACATAACCAATCTAATTCGAACAGGCTTTGGTAGCCAATGGAAGAACGGAATCATACAATGTGGTTCAATTGGAAACCAGTAGTTGGGCGTCTGCACAAACTGCCTTTCTGATACTCTGCATAACTCACTACTAAATTTAACCATGTTGTCCCAGTCGCCAACATGTTCAAGAACAGAGTTTGAGTGCCCAATATGATATGATTTATCCCTAAACGTTTCAAGATTACAGCCATTTGCTTGTACAAATTCAAATATCTCACTATTAATTGAAACAGCGGTGCCAGGCAAATTAACCAATGTTATTTTTACATTGTATTTTAACATCCATTGTTTAGACACAATGTTCCAATAGTTACATGTGCCACCAACGTCAATTATTTTAACTTCACCGTGAATATTGTATACAGCTTTAATCATCTGCAATAGAGGAATTATTCGCTTTGATCGAAATCTAGATCCAGCGGAAGCAGTATCATCATAGTTTGTTATAAATCTAGTAACTTTTTGCAGGATAGACACCGTATTCCTCCATCACTTAATTCTTTTGAACTATTTTTACCATTCTCCAGGACACCCTGTCACCATAGTTCTGGCTCAGTATTGTGCCAGAGGGCTCTACTTTTAGCATATCTTCGATTTGGGGAAGTTTACGGATCAACTCGCCGCCACCCGTGGGTTGCTAAACCATTGCCGTCGATAACGGCCCGTAATTCACCAGCAGAGCGATGGATGAGTGGGTACAAATAACGTAAGGCCACGGTTCATTCAGCCAGAAAAAAGTCCAGAACACATTTATCCAAAGTTTCAAACCAAGCCGAGTGATGAGAACATATTTATCGGTCTGCATGTCGCGAGGCAGAAATAGAATCTAGCAGGGTTTATAACTCAAGCAGACCACACAGTTCCCCGACCAATTGAACGCCAGATGAACTTGCTGGCACATCCCTCAACCGCTAAAATACTAATATTTAGTGGTTGGATAAAGAGGCAAGGTAAGACGCCAAACATGAAAAAGGGCTAACCTAAGTTAGCCCTTATGACAACAAATGTAGGAAACTAATTAATATAAAGCTCTCCAGGCATAATTTTCTGTTGCATCCTTAGAGCAAACTTCCAAAGTATCTGCAGCTCCAGTATTTGCCCTGGTGAACCAAATCGTCCCTCTTACATTTGCATCACATGCTGGCTTCACCGCAGTGGTATTGAGTTTAACACCACCTGCCACTTCAAGGCGCTGAGTAGGAGCAAAGGATCCTATACCGACATTACCAGCACTGGTAATCCGAACTCGTTCTGACATGTTAACAGAGTTTTCTGGTGCCGTCAGAAATGATATATAACTTGGAATTGATGTAGTTGTCCAAGTCTTTTCGGCAGCAAAGTTCAAGCCGGAGCCAATCAGCTTTCCCGCGCCATTTGCTGCGCCGAACAAGAAATACCCAAGGCGGTTATTAGCTAAAGGTAAAGCATTATTATCGCCATTGTATAACCCGATAAAGCCACCTCCAGCATATCTACTATCCACACCAGCGTTAATGCCGTTCCAGTGAGCTACTATTTGAGTAGAAACATACGTGTTACCCTTGGCGTGGAATGCTGCAGCCGGTGCATTAGTACCAGAACCAACAAGCCCTCCATCCGTCACCACAAACATATCAGTAGTACCTGTGGCATTCTTCACAATCAACTTATTCGCCGCCTGGGCCATCACCGGCATAAGTGCTACAACTGAAGCCGCAACCGCCAACATAACCTTTCTCTTCATGTGATGCTCCTTTCCCCGCGAGGATCTTTGCTAAAATAGCAAAATGAGGTTTAGTTTACAACGATATTTTGAGCAATTAATGTGCCAGCCGCCACCGTGATCGTGCCAACCGTGGTCGTCAGGGTCGTACTGGGGGTATAATCTCCGTTGTAACCTCCCTTCAGTGTTATGGTCTTGTTGGTGTTCATGGTCAGAGCTCCAAGGGAGGCGGAAGTAGTTGCCATGGCCTCCAGTACGGCTCCGGTTGTTGCAGTGTTGTAAGCATCTTGTACAGTGTCAAAATAAGATGTAGTTCCCGCTATCCGTATGGCTTGGTATTTGGCGAATTCCGCGCCAACGGTTGCCCCGGCAGCCAGCGAAGATATCACGCAGTTACCCGTTCCGGTGCAGGACCCGGTCCATGCCTTGAAATAGGAGTCGGAACTGGGGGTAGGCATCAATGTAACCTGACTGTTCGCGTCGAATCCATACAGGCAGGGGCCGCTCGTGCAGGTTAAGCCTGCAGGGTTGCTCGTTACCGTCCCGCTTCCCGCGCCGCTGACCGTTACCGTGACGGGATACTGGGTGACGCCGGTATCGGTGAGGTAGCGCGTTGCCAGCACAAATGAAGAAAGTGACGTGCTGAGCGGCAGGATGTTAACGTCGTAGATGCCCATGCCTGCATTCTGATCCAGTCCAAGCGAAAAGGCAGGATATTGGTCATTCGCTACCGTGTACTCGAACTCAAAAAGCGGCAAAGATGTGGTGTTGATCCCGCTGATGACCTCGGCCCAGAAAAATGAAATGGTATTGGCATCTGTAACGGTAGTCTCAACAAGATTGGGGGAAGCTGCCTGGTTGAGAAGGGTAGTGCTAAGGTAACTCGTGCCCGCTGGGTTGTTGACAAGAAAGCTGATCGACCCAACGCCCGTAAACGACGGAGTGAGACCTACCGTAACAAAGGCTTTGCTCACGACTGCTTCTGCATCTCGATCCATGGGCATGGCAACCAGTATCCCGGCCGCCAGGAGAATCATTCTCACCTTCTTTGTGCCCCTGCTACGCTGAAACTGCATGCTAGTTCTCCTTGCACACGCAAAAAAACGTGTGCGGTAGGTGACCTGTAAAAACTTGATATACCACACTTTACACAATTCGCGAGGCAAACCGCAAATTATAATTTTGTAACACGTAACATACAGGTTACTGAAGCGCTACATTGCTGAATGTAACGCTACCGAGCGATACCGTGAGTCCGCCGAGTAGCTTGGTGTAGCCGGCAGTCGGTGTGAACGAGGCGTCGTATCCGCCGCTAAGCAGTATCGCAACGTTACGGTTAAAGTTAAAGGGTCCGGTAAAGTCCAGGGCCCTCGCCATGATGGTGTCGCCCGTTACGGCGGCGGCATATGCATCGGCAAGAGAGGCGAAGGTTGTTTCCGTCATGCCGTTGATGAGCTTGAGATTGGGCGTGACGGAGAAGGTTGCAGTGACTGCCTTGTCGGCGTCCATGGTCACGCTGCAGTCTCCGGCACTGGCCGTACATGCGCCACTCCAGCCGCTGAAAATCGATCCGGAATTGTCGGGCGTAGCCGTGAGGGTTACGGTTATCCCCTTATCGAAGTCAGCGGAGCAGTTGGTTGCTGACCCGCTTTGGCAGGCGATTCTGGAATCAGGAGAAACGCTGGTGACGGTTCCATTGCCGGTGCCCGTAGTCGTAACGGCAAGGGTTTGGAGAACCG
>JADQBO010000285.1 GCA_016278585.1 Desulfosporosinus sp. | reverse complement strand
TTCTTGGTAAAGAACAGAAGCATAGGGGCGAAATGTGGAAAAGAAATGCTCACGCATTTCGGGGAGTTCCACTGAGTTGAGTGGACCGGCAAGGATTAATTCTTGAGTAGGATGAAGGGCAAACTGTAAAGCTTGTAGGAAAGCTGTATACCCAGAAGGGTGTTCTTCAAGAACCGTACGAAAATCGAGAAGCTGTTGTTCCGCTTTCCTTTCCCAGCGCTCATCACCTGTGAGCCGCCCAAGCCGTAGAAGGTTGAGGGCTGTAATTGAGTTGCCAGAAGGAAGCGCTCCATCATAACTTTCTTTAGGACGGAAGAGAAGCTCCTCAGCATCTGAACCGGTAAGATAGTAACCGCCACCGGTTTCATCCCCAAAAAGACGATCTTGTTCTTCCTGAAGTTGGAGTATGGTTTGAAGGAATTGAGGTTTACCACCAGCGGAGTAAAGCTCTAGGAGCCCCCAAATGAGGAAAGCATAATCATCCAAGTACCCGAGGTAGGCCGCATCCCCTTCACGATAGCGGGCCAAGAGGCGACCATCACTACGCCGAAGGTGGGTAAGGACGAAGTTTGTGGCTTTTTCTGCGGTTTCCAAATAAGTACTGTTTCCGAGGACTTGGGCCCCTTTTGCTAAGGCTGCAATCATTAAACCGTTCCAGGAGGTCAAGATTTTGTCGTCCTTATGAGGGGGAATTCGTTTTTCGCGGGTAGCAAAGAGAGTTTGGCGTGCACTTTCTAGGGAGTGCAAAACCTCATCCTCTGACTGTTGATTCTCATGAGCAACTTGCTTGATATTTCCTAGTAAAAGGTTGGGAATATTTTTTCCTTCAAAGTTTCCTTTTGGCGTAATGTCATAAACAGTGCAATACTTTGCTGCGGTTTCTTTATCTAGTACGGTTTCAATCTCTTGGGGAGTCCAGACATGGAATTTTCCTTCTACACCTTCCGCATCAGCATCTTCTGCGGAGTAAAAGCCTCCCTCTGAAGAGGTCATGTCCCGAAGCACATAAGTGAAAATTTCTTGGGCTATCTGAGCATCTTTTGGATTATGGGTAACTTGATAGCTTTCCAAGTAGGCTAGAGCGAGCAAGGCATTATCGTAGAGCATTTTCTCGAAGTGAGGGACTAACCACTTTTCATCCGTACTATATCTTGCAAACCCGAAACCGACATGATCATAGATTCCGCCTAAAGCCATTCCATCGAGAGTCTTTCGGACAATTTCTAGTGCCTTTTCTTGAGGATGATCCTCTGCATAGCGGAGGAGGAAGGTTAAGGTATGGGGTGTGGGGAATTTCGGTGCACGGCCAAATCCACCGTAACGTGGGTCAAAGCTGTGGGCTAAGGTTGAGTAAGCTTGAGAGACAACCTCAGTTCCCCAGACTTGAAAAGACTTTGAATCGGCCTTGATGTCACTTGCAATAGGAGTACTGGTTTTATTGGGTAGTGAAATACCCGAATGGACGGCAGTAACAATCTCATCAGCAGACTCTCGCAACTTATCTTCATTTGTTGCCCAGAGAGTCCCGACTTGTTCTAAGAGTTCCATGATCCCTTTATGGCCATAGTGCTCTGTTTTAGGAAAGTATGTTCCTGTAAAAAACGGCTTTTTTTCTGGTGTCATTATAATAGTCAGGGGCCAACCTCCTGACCCAGTTAGAGCCTGACAGAAGGCCATGTACAAATGGTCCACATCCGGGCGTTCTTCTCGGTCAACTTTAATGGTAACAAAGTAACGATTAAGTAAGGCTGCAACTTCATCATCTTCGAAGGATTCCCGTTCCATGACATGGCACCAGTGACATGTCGGCAAAAGACCAAACTACGAATACCCAATAGATAAGAAAACAGGTTTATTCTCTGTTTTTGCAACCTGAAAAGCCTCTTCGCTCCAAGGATACCAATTGACGGGATTATAGGCATGTTGGAGCAAGTAGGGCGATTTCTCGTTAGCTAATCTATTGGGCGTTCGGTTGTTTGTAGTCATGGGCAACACCACCTTTCTATTTCAAATTTATAAACAATAACGAGCCCTATGGGATTTGTACTATTATATCCCACGAGGCTCGTTTATTATTTATATTCGATTGTATTCCAATCAGTACGTACATACGAAACCTTGGCTAATATCGCGTGCATAGTCGGTCGATTTCTTCCAATGTGGATACATTCATTACGTTTGCGGATTCAATTTCATCATAGGTTATTACATCCATCAAACGAATAATCAATATACGTCTGTTTAATATTCTTATAGAGCTCTCTTGAGATTGGAACGGGACTATTTGAAAATGTGATGATGTCTTTATCGGTAAAACGGTGAATATAGTCCATATTCACTATGTAAGAGCGGTGGGGCTTGATAAACCGCTTATCGCTCAGCAAGTCGTTTTCGAGCTGGCTCATAGTACCAAGGCTTTCCAAAACCTCACCGTTTGTTAAGTGGAAGAATAATGTGCGCCTTAAAACCTCGATATATTCGAGCCTATGATAAAAGACTTTTGTTAAACACATTTTAGATTTTATGATGATTCCCTTTTCTCTTTTATCAACAATATCAGCGCAAGCCATTTCTAAAATGGGGATAAGCTCCTCTTTTTTTATTGGCTTTAATAGGTAATAAAAAGCATTTACCTTGTAAGAATCCACGGCAAACTCGCGTGATGAGGTTAAAAAAACTATTTTAGAAAGGTTATTACTCTTTCTAATCTCTGCTGCAACTTCAATACCAGTTATCAAAGGCATCACAACATCTAAAATTAAAATATCATAGCGTATTCCATTTTCTGTTGTTTTAAGCAGATCCAAGCCGTTTGAAAAGGTGTCGCATTTAATATTATATTTAGAAATATGAGAAGCCTTAAACGTCTCTACGATTTGTTCTATTAATAATAATTCGGTGTTATTGTCATCGCATATTGCAATTTGTAACATAAAAAGAGTCATTCCTTTCGCTGTCGGTATGGCAAAAAATGAGTGAAAGCAGAAACTCATATGTCGCATAATTCTACTAGGATTAGATTAATTATATCAATTATATCATTTATATTCGTTACGGAAAGCAGGCGTTTCATACAGATGGCGATTTATTTGAAGCACTTCATGCTACGGTAAGTGGAGGTTAGGGTTAGTGAAAGAAAGCAACATGGACAGATGTGGCTAATGAAGCAAGCTACGATGTACTACTCTAACAAAGGTGGAAGAGCCCAAGGAGCAGCAGTAAACGTTGGCGTAGGAATATCTAAGCAAAAACGAAAACTAGACCTAGAGGAGAGAAATCTGTCCTAGGTCTAGTTTCTTCGTTTCGGGGAGAAGTTCATTAAACGCCTACTTTACGCAAAATCATCCCTAGGACCAAGATTACAGTTCATGACATAAAACAACCGTTTCATGCAGGTCTCAATTTATTTCATATATTTATTGCTATAATATTATGAATCTAGATGGAAGAATGCTAAGTTCGAAAAATTTGTAGCAAAGGCTGAGTCTATGAAAACGGCAGGATTAATGAGACAAAAAGCAATCGGAGAAAAAAGGCACTCCTCAATTTAAATATATTTAACGTGGATTCTGAGGAAAAGCAGTTTTAGCCTGAGAAATACGCGATCAATGCCTGTGAGAATTATATTGTAAAGGGGAGTACTGATGAAAAGAAATAGTATTAAGGTATTAATTACTGTACTTGCTATAACAAGTTTTATGCTATTAAATACCAGCACGATTGCAGCCACCCCCTCGATAAATCTAACACAAACACCGGAGGTCACAAGGATTTGGGGAGCAGATAGGTATGAAACAGCCAAAGCGATTGCTGAAAAATATTGCAGCGATACCGTAGAAAATATTGTCCTTGTTCCTGGAAATAGTTATGCGAATGCTATTCCGGCAGCAGTTTTAGCGTATCAAAAAAAAGCAGCATTTCTTTTAGTAGGGCCCAGTGCCAATCAAACGAAAGAAGCCTTTGATTTCATTGCCAAGCACTTAAATACTGCTGGCATGACCTACCTTGTGGGGGACAGCGATCAGATAGGAAAAGATGTTGAGAGTAAATTAGCGGATATCGGGTGTGCGAACATTACGAGAATCAGCGGTGAAAACAAGATTGAAACAGACCATTTGATTGCCAAAGAATTGAGTGTGCAGATAGGGACACCGGTTGTTATTGCTACTAGTGAAAATTTTCCTGATTCGTTATCGATCTCCAGCATTGCCGCAGCCAATGGCTGGCCGATACTTTTTAGCGAGAACAATCAACTACCGGATTCAATTAAAGAATATATAAGCTCAATTAAACCTTCCCAATTCTATATTACTGGGGGAACAGCGGTAGTATCTGCTGAAGTGGAAGCGGAGTTAAAGATGATTCAACCGGAAGCGGAATTCATACGATTCGCCGGCAAAGATAGATATGATACCTCCCGTCAGATTGCCAATTATTTTGCTCCGAATGCCTCCAATATTTATATAGCATCCGGTCTCCAATTCCCTGATGGTATAACGGGAGGTATGCTAGCCGCCCAAACCAAAGCTCCGGTATTATTGATCAACCCTAATGCACAGATTCAAGAACTTTCCAATTTCCGAACAGTATCAACTATCACCTGCTTCGGTGGGACGCAGGCTTTATCGGCTGAATTAGTAAGAGGATTGAGGCAGAAGAGTAGTGTAGTCAATCCTTATGTAGAATATAGTTATGAGCAAATGCGCAAGGACGCTGCAGAAATTCAAGAACTTTATCCTGAGGCCGTACAATTAGAAACTATAGGCCAATCTGTAGAAAAGAGAGAGCTGTTACTCCTTAAACTTGGCAAGGGAGAAAAGAAAGTCTTTCTGAATGGCAGTATGCATGCCAAGGAATATATGACGACCTCTTTCCTGATGAAAATGATTGATGAATACGCCTATGCCTATACGTATGATGAAGCATTCGATAATTATAATGTCAAAACGCTTTTGGACAATGTAACATTCTACATCATGCCCATGGTCAATCCAGACGGGGTCAATTTAGTGCAAAATGGGTTATCTGCCGTAAATAATCCTCAAAAAGTTAAGCAAATGCGTCTATTCTATCCACAATTGGGTTACGCCAGTTGGAAGGCGAATATCAACGGTGTAGACCTCAATCGAAACTTTCCGGTAGGTTGGGATGTAAAATCAAGCGATACCAAGGTTCCAAGTTCACAAAACTATAAAGGAACGCAACCGATGACCGAACCTGAAGTAATGGCTGTCATGGATCTAGTTAAAAATAATAGCTTTAAGATTGTCGCGTCCTATCATACCCAAGGCGAATATATTTTTTGGTCGGATAAAAACTGCGGTTCTTTTAATGATCTATTAGAACCGATGACAAACAGACTTGTAAGCCTCACCGGATATGAAAAAGGAGGGAAAATACATACCCCAGGAAATTGGGGTGCTGGGATTGCGGATTGGACCCGGTCACTAAAAATTCCGACCTTTACACTTGAGCTCTGTCCATATCGCAGCGAAATTCCTTATCCTGATTCAGGGTTTGATGATGTTTGGGAAAGAGTAAAGGATACTGGATTGTTTTTTGCACAAGAGGCTATAGCGTTTGACGGCGGCATTACAAAATAATACTTGCCTTAAAGACTCTGTCTTCGGATGTGAAGGAATACACGCCGCCGTATTTTTGTGCTATTGCTGCAATGCTTTTCGTCCCACGGCCATGATTTTCCTCTGTGCTTACCGGCATATCGTCAACAAAGATGATCGTGCCATCGAAACTGTTGGTGATTTGTAGGTAGAGCTTATTATTCTTGATTCTGGATACGACTTGCAAGGTTCTTTCATTGGCGTCGTTAATCCCCTTGCAGGCATTTATGGCATTTTCAATGGCATTAGCAAAAATAACGCAAAGATCCATATCGGATACGGCGTTATTCTCTGGGAGATTGATCTGAGTTTCAACAGTAATTTGTTCATTCTTTGCTTTCGAGATATAGGAAGATAGAATCAAATTGACCGTATAATTGCTGCAATATTTTTCGACCGTAGCACCATCAATGTTTTTTTCGACCTCTGTAATATATTTTTGCGCCGCTTCCTTGTTGTTGTCTATAAGATAGGAATTGATCAGATTTAAATGGTGTCGCATATCGTGGCGATACAGCATTGTTTTTTCTTGTGATTCTTGCAATGCTTCAAAATGAATCTGCGCTTCGGCTACTTGAGTCATTAGTAAATTCTGTTCGTTTTGCAGGGTAATCTGTTCTCTGGTTTGTTTGAAAAATCGCAGAATCAGAAAATAGGCAGAAAACACCAAAATAAAGAGCAACACACCATACTTAACATTGAGTCTATTGATCACCTCGTCCATATTATACATTCCGATAGAATAAACAAGCACAGAGTATGAAATCGGGATCATACTGAATCCTAACCAGCCTTTATCCGTGTTGCGCAGCATATAAAGAAATGGCGGACGGATATACTTGTAAATCATAAGATATGTAGGTAGATACAGGATATAGGAAATAATGTTCGCGGTTTCCTTACTGGAGCCAAAAGAATATGAAATAATTAGTCCTACCAAAGAGAAGGATGTGCTTATTACGATAAGTGTCCAAAGAACAAAAAATACCTTAATTGGTTTGAACTTGGATATAAACACGAATGCTAAAAATACCGGAAGGTGGACAAGAAGGGGATAAAGCTTCATAAAAGTTGGATACCCAAATTTGAGCAAAACAAATCCATCAACAATGAGCACGACAGTTGCATAAAGACCCAAGAGATAGCGGTTTTTCTTGAGTTTAATTTCGCAATCTAAGAGTATATACATTACGCTGATAGCGAAAATAAGGCTAATAAGAGACCTTATATAATCCATCGCCATGGTTTTTACCTCCAATTTACTTTCCATATTCATCCGCAAGCCAACTTATCTGCAAAATATTCAGCTTTCTGTGCTGGCAAGTAGCAAATTTATGTAATAACTTGAGTAATATCCATATTTAATCCATTATACCAGAACTTATACAAAAAAGACGAAATCTGCATCCATAAGCAATAGTTATAATAAAGAGTCAAACTTACCCATGTGCATGAGATGTGGTTTTAACCGCTTTCCTACAATGCAGAAATATCGCGGCCTGTGTTCCTTTACCGTTGAACATAAAATCTTCTTTTCACTGAAACGAATGAGAGAGTAGAATCAGCAATTACTGCTACTGATTCTACTCTCTCATTCGTTTTAAAAAATAAAGGAGTTTAATTCCAAGAAATTTTCCGTTTCATGACGAAAAACATACATTTCATGCAGGGGGCAAATTATTTTAAAAAAATATATGCTATGGTGAGATTGTTCCCTTTTTCTCAACGCAGGGACCCTTCACTAAGTTCGTTTCAACAGGACAAATGAAGACAAAAAATACTAGAAAGAGGAGCAGAAAAAAGTGAGAAATTTCAAAAGAGTGATGTCCGTTCTACTGGTAATCGTCATGATACTTTCTACTTTACCACCCAGTGCACTTGCACAGGGGTTAACTAATCCGAACGCAAAAGAACAGCTTATTGCCGCACTGTCTGAGCAATACGGGTCTGAAACCGCCGAGGCTATGTGTGAATCAATGATTGATATGGGTATCATTGATGAAAGCGGTAACCGTCTTACCTACGAAATAGAGATGGACGGTGAGCTCTATACCTTAGACCAAATGCGGGACATTGTAAATGCTCCCGATGTTGACCTTGCAAAGGAGGTTAAAGTAGATGATAAAGTCGTTACCCTTGACTTTATCGCCAAGTTAATTGACTTTGAAACGTACATGAAATTTGTTGAGGACAATTTTCTAAAGAATAATGTACCTGTTACTGATGAGCATTTAGAAATGTTGGAAGACCTTGAGAGTCAGCTTAATACAGAGGGTATAAGCCTTGTGGCTGACACCGTTTCAGAAGCGGTATATAGCAAAAGAAGCATACCTGAGCCTGTCCCCGTTCCAGTAGTGGAATATAGTGTTGGTGCTATATCCGATAACACTGTAGACATTACGTATACATTGACAGAGGGCGAAGATGAGGCTAGCGTCACCTTTTCTCAGGAGTGTCTGTCGGGAGTATTGGGGGATATTGCTGATACTGCTGAGCCTATAACCTTGACCAATAGTGAACGAACAAAAACTGTAACCATTAATTTGCCCAGTGCAGAAAATGTACTCTGGAATGGTGATGCCTCTATTGGTTATGTGCGCTTAAATGATCTTAATGGGGGTCAGTTTTCCAATGGAAAATCAAGTCAGCTTGTTTCCATAGCAAGGAGCGGTAATTATGCTTTTACCGCTTACAAAGGTGCTAATGTGTTAATAAATCCGTGGCCGAAGGTTAGTACATCGCCCTGGAAAACAAACGGTTATTGGCAGAATGGCGATTATAATGGTGAACTTAAAATTGCGAAAAAAACAACATTAACAGCAGAGCAGACCGTTGAGCTCAATGCTGATGCTATTAATCTAGTCGCAAGCGGGGACCTTACGGCCGCCGCTAGCAGTTTCAACTGGGCACCGAGTGGAGTCACGATGAATGCTGGCTTGTTTGTATTTAATATGGCCGGAACAGAGCTGATTACTCCAAAAACAGCTTCCTACAATGGTAAAGATAACACTAAGGTTCTGGCTATTTCCGAATATATCCTGCCCTTAAGCACCTCATCTTTGTACTTTGGAGCGACAAATTATAACGCTGGAATATTTTCAGGATCAGGAGCATCAATGCATGATTTTCAGCTGCATCTGACAGACTCCAAAGCGCCTACAGTGAAAGCTATAAGCTCCCCTGATAAAACATTTAAAGCAGGTGAGCAGGTTCCGATCGTTGTGACATTCAGCGAGCCTATTGTGCAGGATGGCGAACTCACCTTAACCATGAAAGACGCTATGAATAAAACATACACAGTTAAAAGCAAGAACACAGGGCTTAAACACTCACAAGTTACTTTCCTGTTTGAGATACCGCCAGCAACCCCAGTAACCCTCTGGCCTGTTAGTGTTTCGGCAGGTGCTAAGGATACATCGGATAACCTAAGCCTTACACATAATTTTCCAAGCGATGTGGAGCCACTTGCCACTACATTTGCCTATAATGAGTTAGATAGTATGGTAGGCTTTGCGCTAAAACATGGAGATGGCACTGAACTAGAAGGGGCTTATTTGCCAAGCGAAACCACAGGTAGATTGGAAATCAATCTATTTCAAA
Organism: Desulfosporosinus sp.; assembly: GCA_016278585.1. Classification (GTDB taxonomy): domain Bacteria; phylum Bacillota; class Desulfitobacteriia; order Desulfitobacteriales; family Desulfitobacteriaceae; genus Desulfosporosinus. The sequence goes on along the minus strand of JADQBO010000285.1, from coordinate 663 downwards.
GCGATGATCCAACAATAGATGGTTCTACCGTGGGAGCAAAGCAAAATGAATGGCTTATTAGTAATACAACAGCGGACGAAGATGGTAAATTTACTGTAGATCGTCTTTATGCGTCCGATGACAATGGGGTAACAAAAATACCGCTATATATTACTGATGAAGCAGATAAGCTGACGGCCGAATTTGACCTACCAGACAGTGAAATCGGTAAAATGATGCTCTATCTGGCTACCGATGCATCAGGCACGGTATTTAGACCTATTTGGGAAGCAGGATACAGTGTTAATTATGTTATAGGTAAACTGAAATTGGTCACTGCTGATGACATGACGATTAACTATCCTGAGTCCTACCCATCAGGGAGCGATAAGGTGTTTTATTTAGGGGATGCAGCAGTCACGCTTACTTATACGTATATTGGAGACGCCACCTTTAAAGACCCAGCTGATTTCAAATGGGTTTCCTCTGATGAAACTGTTGCTACTATTTCAGCCACTACAGGCGAGATTACCCCAGTGGGTGCCGGTAAGGTTATGTTCAATCTAGTAGCAATGAATGGCGCTAACGATGGATCAAAAGATGTAATCAAGGAATCAGCAGAATTCACAGTACAAGTATCCCTTGATAAGCCCGCACTTTCCGTGAGTAAGTTTATCACGACTA
>JADQBO010000051.1 GCA_016278585.1 Desulfosporosinus sp. | reverse complement strand
AATGGCATAGGTCTGTGTATCCCGTTCCACAATCTCTATCTCCTTTATCCTTTGTTTGTGTGTTTTTCTATCTAATCGTTCTTAATCTGTGTAATCTGTGTAATCTGTGGTTCCCCGATCCCGTATTGACAATGTTTCTTTTTGTAGGTATAAAAAAATACGGGATTTTAGGATATATAAGATAAGATATAATTAGGATAAAATTAAGGTTCTAAGAAAAATCTGTTGTTGTTTATGTTCGATTGTAGATAAGGCAGAGTGTTTAACGTCCTATATTGACGAGTACTACCATAAGTCCATGGGAACTTCTATTATTTAGAAGCTAGGAATTTGGAGTTAGAAGTAAGGAACTGCATTATAGTATCAAATCAAAAGAGTTAATGTTAATATAGGTAATTAAAAGGTTAAAACCACTAATAGATTTGAAGGAGCGCGGTCTAATTGCGCATTTTGATACTAACACAATACTTTCCCCCTGAATCCGGAGCTGCTCAGGTTCGTCTTAAGGAAGTTGCCAAAGGATTGCTGCGCAACGGACATCAGGTTACCGTCGTCACAGCGTTCCCCAATCACCCCAGCGGAGTGATCCCTCCAAACTATCGTGGACATTGGAGGATGAAGGATGAAGTCGATGGGATCCCGGTTTGGCGGACTTGGATATACCCTGTACAGCGGGGACGATTTTGGAAACGCTTGCTTAATTATTTTTCCTTTGTCTTTTCCTCCTTCTGGGGGTTAAGCAAAGCGGGAAAACAAGACATACTGTTCTTTGAATCTCCGCCCCTCTTTCTGGGAATCACAGCTTTAGTTTATGGGTGGGTCACTCGCACCCGTATTATTATGAATATATCGGATCTCTGGCCAGAATCAGCCGTTGCCCTAGGGCTTGTAAACAGTCGATGGATGATTAGGGGAGCGGAGTGGTTGGAAACGTTACTTTACCGCAAAGCATGGAAAATATCCACACAAACAGAAGGGATTCGTGACTCGTTAGTGCAACGAGGAGTGCCTAAGAAAAAAGTGACCTTTTTACCAAACGGGGTGAACCTTGAGCTTTTTGCCCCGCGGGAACGTGACCAAGAAATGGCCCAAACACTAAAGTTTAGAGACGAGGACTTTGTCCTAATATACGCAGGAACTATGGGCTATGCCCAGGGCCTTGAATCGGTGATCCGGGCGGCAGAGTTACTCAAAGATAAAACAGATATTCGCTTTTTGTTTGTCGGGGATGGCACTGAGAAACCGATGCTCGAAGAGCTTGTCAAGAAAAAAGGCTTAGCTAATGTAACCTTTGTCGACTTTCAACCCGTACAGGAGATGCCAAGATATTTCTCCTTATCTTCGGCCAGTATTGTTCCGTTAAAGAAAAATAAGCTTTTTGAGGGAGCGAGACCTTCGAAAATGTTTCCGGCTCTCGGTTCCGCAGTACCCGTAATTTATTCCGGAGAAGGGGAGGCTGCTGAACTCGTGCTTTCTTCGGGCGGTGGAGTGGTTGTGGCTCCGGAGAACAGTGAACAGTTAGTCCAAGCAATCCTTGAATTAAAGAAGAATCCCAACCGTCGTGAGATGGGGCGAAAAGGACGGCAGTTTGTTGAGGCCCACTACACTTGGTCAGAAATTATTCAGAGCTGGCTTAAAGAGTTAGGCGTTTAACATAAGTCAGAGGACTGAGGCCAGTGGTCGGATCAGCTAATCCCTAATATTTAAGTGACAGGGCACTTTCGAGGCCGTTGTCTAAGCATCTTAGACAGGCTGAAACTTAACATAACGTTAAATGAAATACAGGTACCTGCGAGGCAGCGCTTAAAAATGGAGGAAACATTAATGAGTACACGTCAAGAGTTCCTGCCCTACGCTCTCCCTTTAATTGAAGAGGATGATATCGCTGGGGTAGTGGACAGTTTAAGATCTGGTTGGATCGCAAAGGGTCCCAAAACCATGGAGTTTGAAAAACAGTTTGCAGAATATGTTGGGGCTAAATATGCAGTTGCCCTTAACTCTTGTACTGCCGCCTTGCATCTGGCCCTTGTAGCGGCTGGCCTAGGGGAAGGGGACGAAGTCTTAACCACCCCCATGACGTTTGCTTCTTCTGCCAATGTGGTGATTCATACAGGGGCAAAGCCAGTCTTCGTGGATATTGATCCGGTCACGATGAACATTGATCCCAAGCAAATCCGGGAGAAGATTACATCTCGAACCAAAGCGATTATTCCCGTTCACATGGCGGGACACCCTTGTGATTTGGACGAAATTTTGGCCATTGCTAAGGAACATAATCTCTTTGTCTTAGAAGACGCGGCCCATGCCGTTTACACCCAGTATAAAGGGAAAACAATCGGTTCAATCGGGAATGCCACTGCCTTTTCGTTCTATGCCACTAAGAATTTAGTCACAGGCGAAGGTGGAATGGTCACAACCAATGATGAGACTTTGTATCATAAGATTCGTGTGCTGAGTACCCATGGTATGAGCCGAAATGCTTGGAATCGCTATACTGAAACAGGTTCCTGGTATTATGAAATTCTTTCACCAGGCTACAAAGATAATATGTCAGACATCATGGCAGGGCTAGGGCTTTCCCAACTAGCCAAGCTTGAACGGATGCAAGGAATCCGTCGGGAATTGGTTGAGTATTATAATACTGAGTTCGGAAACATCCCCGAGCTTGAAGTGCCAGTAGAACTTGTCTATGCGCGACATGCTTGGCACCTGTATATTATCAAGCTCAATCTGGATAAACTATCCATAGATCGTGGGAAATTTATTGAAGAACTTAAAGAAGAGAATATTGGAACCAGCGTTCATTTTATTCCCCTTCATATACACCCTTATTACAGGGATACCTTTGGCTATAAACAGGGGGACTTCCCAGTTGCTGAGGGGGTCTTCGAGAGGATTATCTCCTTACCCTTATACCCAAAGATGAGCAAGCAAGACGCTACGGATGTAGTAGAGGCGGTAAAGCGAGTGGTGGAGCGTTTCCGGAAGTAAGGCGGTTTCCAGTAAAAGGGTCTTTGCTAAGACCCGGATGAAGTACGTCGTAACGAAAGGAGATAGTTAGATGGGTCAAACTTCCTCGCTGCCCGCAGAAAGCAAGGAGCTTGAATACTCTGGGTGGCAGCGTTCGGCGAAGCGGTTGCTCGATTTTGTGGCGGCCTTAACCCTCCTCGTGCTAATATCCCCGCTCTGGCTCTTTATTGTTCTCTGGATTCGGTCAGATTCTTCGGGACCAGCCATCTTTAAGCAGACACGAGTGGGTCAAAGGGGAAAACTCTATAGGATTTATAAGTTTCGCACGATGGTCCAGAATGCAGAGGCCTTGATGAAGGACAAATTAGAAAACGTGAAGGATCTGGAGAATTTCGTTTTTCAGGAAAAAGATGATCCACGTATCACTCGAAGTGGTCATTTCCTCAGAAAAACAAGTTTAGATGAGCTTCCTCAACTAATAAATATCTTAATCGGGAATATGAGTTTAGTCGGACCTCGTCCAGAGGTTCCAGAACTTGTTAAACTCTACACCCCCAAGCAGCGTCGGCGGCTCGATGTTCTTCCTGGGGTTACAGGATTAGCCCAAATAAACGGGCGAAGTGAGCTCACCTTAGGAGAGACCATGGCCTATGACTTAGACTATGTTCGGGCTTGGAGTTTTTGGTTAGATCTAAAAATCTTGTGGAAAACAATCTTTGTAGTTTTCACAGGGAAAGGCGCATTTTAACGGTATTAACATGTGAAACCTCCTATAGTGTCCGTGATTATTCCAACCTATAATGTCCAAGCATATATTGGGCAAGCCCTTCAATCAGCCTTAGATCAAACGGTACAAGACCTTGAGGTGATCGTCATCGATGATGCTTCAACCGATGAGACAGTTGAGATCATTAAGACATTCAAGGATCCGAGGATTCATTTATCAGTTAGTCAGAAGAATTCCGGTCCGTCGTACTCCCGTAATTTAGCGATCCAACAGGCAACAGGGGAATGGATCGCCCTCCTCGATGGAGATGACTGGTGGGAGAACCAGCGGTTGGCAAAAATGCTTGAGGTGGCTGAGGAACATCAGGCAGATTTAGTGGCAGATGATATTAAAAACTATACCGAAGGGGAGAAAAACCCTTGGAATAGCACCTATTTAGAAAAATGGGATTTTCCGCTGCGCAGATGGATTATTTCAGCCGTGGACGTGATTCAATATGATCTTGGTCCTTTAAAGCCCTTAATTCGAAGGGATTTCCTGGTGCGAAAGGGGCTGAACTACAGAGAGGAAATAACCTATGGAGAAGATTTTGTTCTCCTGCTGGAATGCTTACTTAGTGGAGCAAACATGGTGATCTTTCCCGAACCCTTATACATCCGCCGGGCTTGGGCCAATTCATTAACCGCACACCGAGTCAGATCAACGGAATGCTTAATCGAACTTACCGAAACCTTAATAACTAAGTATAAGTCTCAAGACGGTCTGCAAGCCAAGCACCTTCCTGAAGTTATCCAGGCTTTAGAAAGTCGTTTGAAACAACAAACCGATTCCTATCTATACCATCAATTAACCGAACCCTTTAAAGATGGAAACGCTCTCCAAGCCGCACGTCAAATGGTTGGCCTAATGCTTAGAAAACCACGCAGCGTAGCGGTCATGGCGGGAAAAGTACCGTCTATTCTAGATTATCGCGTCCTCAGACATTTCAGACGCCCTTAGGAAGGCACGAAGGATGGTAGAACCATCCTCCGTGCCTTCTTTCTTATCCGTGAGTGCAGGAACTATCTCCTTTCATGTCGAATAAAGAATTTGCAGGATTATCTGTGTCCTTATTTGCACAATAGGAAGGGGAAGAACTATGAGAGCGCACAAATTCAGGAAAATCATAGCTGTACTGATTGTCGGACTCTTTTTTATGCAGTCGATTCCAGCTAAACCTGTTTCGGCCGCAGTTAACCAAGCAGCTTACTACAATGAAATCGGTCAGAAACTAGAACTATGGGCCAATAAATATAACATTCCACCGGTACTTTTCAAGGCGATCGCCTGGATGGAGAGCGGTTGGAAACAATATGAACTGGATCCAACCACAGGGCAGCCTTTAATGGATAAACCGTTAATAGGTCGTGATGGGATAGGAATCGGCATTATGCAAATTTCCTCGTATAGTCCCACAGACACAGAGATGATAGAGAGACTGAAAAACGATATCGACTATAATATTGAAATGGGTGCCCAAATGCTCAACCAGAAATGGCGAGCGTATCCCAAGATCGGAGACGGGGACCGAAATGTTTTAGAAAATTGGTATTTTGCAGTTTGGGGTTACAATAGTTGGGCAATTAGAAATAACCCAAATTACTTAACCGGTAAATCTGCCTATCAGGATTCTGTGTTTAGCTTGATGGGTCAAAAATACAACAGCGCGATTACCTTTGCTCCAGGCGCTGCAAAAATTCCCAAATCCCTACTCCCCCCAACCAATCCTCCTTACTTCGCTAGTCGTTGGAGCACACCAACACCAACTCATTTAGGAGATTTAGTAATCGATCCCAATTTATTGGTTTCCTCCGGAGGGGGGCCTGGTGCAGAGGCTGCTAACGGAGATTATTGGTTTAACTACGCACGTTGGAGTTCCTATTATGCGTTAGGATTTTATGTAACTGCCTATAACAGCCCAACCGTCACTGATAAATCAACTATCTCCCAGAAAATCCTAAGTGCTTACAATAAACTTTTAGCAGAAGCGGATAGTTTACTTCTGGAGGGTAAAGATGCTTCTTGCGCAACTGCGGCTAAATACTATTGGACGGTTTTACAGGGCCCGAATTTAGATGCCGACATCTCAGAACGTGCTAATAGAGGACATTTAAACGCTATAAGCAAAGTCGTAACGGAAGCAGATAAGCTGCTCCTAGAAGGTTCAGGTCCTTCCTATTTGACGGCCGCTCAAGACTATGGAATGGTTTTACAGGGGCCCGATCTGGATCCAGGCCTTAAAGAACAAGCCAATACGGGTCTTTTTAAAGCGTTTGGAAAGATCTTGGATGAAGCAGACAAATTGGCCTTGGAAGGGTCACCCACTTCGAAGGCGAGTGCGGCTAAATATTATTTGACAGTTCTACAAGGGCCGTTCTACGATGCTCTTCTTACCCAACGAGCTAAAATCGGCTACGAGCTTACGAGTGGTACAAATCAGAACCCAAGTCCTATCTACGACCCAAGCAGAGGCACTACACCTGAGCCAAACCCGAATCCTCAGCCTCAGCCTCAGCCTCAGCCTCAGCCCCAGCCCCAGCCCCAGCCTCAGCCTCAGCCTCCGCCTCAACCTCAACCTCAACCTGAGCCCTTGAGCATCGAGCGTCTCTATGGGATGCGGGCAGAAGATACGGCCATCAAAATATCCCAAGCTGGCTGGACAGACAACTCCTCTCCAATCGTACTTCTTGCTCGAGTGGACCGTTTCCAAGATGCTTTAGCAGCAGCTCCATTAGCAAAGAAACTTAAGGCCCCCTTGCTGTTAACGTCCCCTTATCAACTAGACAAAGCAGCTTTACAGGAAATTAAACGGCTGGGGGCTGGCGATAAAGTCTATGTCATTGGTGGTGAAGGTGCGATAACCACGAAGGTCACGGACTCACTTTCGGAAGAAAACATATCCTATGAGCGAATCTTTGGAGATTCAGCGGCAGATACCGCAGCAGCTATTGCTAGGAAGATTGGACCTAGTACAGAAGTAATCCTAGCTTCTAGTAAAAGTTTCCCCGATGCTCTCTCGGCTTCTGCTCCAGCAGCGGCGCTCGGGATTCCGATCCTTTTAACAGAACAGGGTAAGTTACCCGCGTCCACCAAGGAAATACTCAAGGATTTTAAAGTGACCAAGACCATCATCGTCGGCGGGAGATTTGCCATTTCCACAGCGTTTGATGACGAAGGAGGTCCCTTGGAAAGCTATGGCCCTCTGCGCTTGGCTGGTGAAACAAAATATGATACGATGTTACAGATTGTCAAGCATTTTAACCAAGATCCTCAATCCATTGTGATTGCTACTGGGGAGAATTTCCCGGATGGTTTATCTGGAGGAGCCTTTGCGGCTTTAACTGGAAGCCCGATGATCCTTATCCCTAAAGGGGATCTAAATTCGGATACCAAGACCTACTTAAAGGGCTTGAGTGGGAAGACTAAGAACGCTTATATTCTAGGCGGGACCGGGGTAATCTCAAGTGCTAATGAGAAAACTATCGGTAGTATAATAACTCAATAATACTTCTATCACGCATCCCAACCACGAGCATTAAAAAGGATGGACGTCATTGGATAAACAATATAAAAAAACCCTAGAACCTGAACCTAGTGCCTCGAACTCCGAGCCTCGAAAAAAGTTGTGGCTGACCGGGCTCCTGTTTTTCCTTGCCCTAGGCATTGAGTTTCTCTATATTAAATCCTATAATGTCAGTTATTTTATTTCACCCGATGGATTAAACTATTCCAACATAGCCGAGAATTTTCTTAAAGGAAATGGGCTTGTGAATACGTCAGGTTTTGTTCAGGGGGATGATGGTGTCGCACGGGCGGTTGCCCAAACACGAGAGTATGTCGTTGGGCCGATCTACCCCTTGCTCCTGGCCTTAGTGTATGGAATTTTTGGTTTTAAAAGTTATGGCATGGTTGTTGGACTGCATGCAGTGCTCGGCGCGGTTAGTGCAGTGCTCGCCTATAAGACGGGAGAACTATTATTTGGCAAGAGGTATGCTTGGATCCCCTATGGGTTGACTCTCGGCTACCCCTTATTTGCGTTCTGGGGAATGTATGTACTCACCGAGACGACCTACGTTTTTACGATAACCCTTTTTCTTTATCTCCTAGCACTCTATGCTAAACAAGCCAAACAGCCAAAACTTAGAACTCTCCTGATCTTAGGGGCAGCCATTGGGATTTCCAATCTTGTGCGCCCCTTACTATTATTATATTTTCCGGTTCTGGGGCTATGGATTTGGTGGATGCAGCGAGGGCAATTAAAAACGGCCCTTAGAGATTTTACAATCATCGTAATAATGACCATTCTGGTCATGAGCCCCTGGTGGATACGTAACGGAATTAAATACCATCAGTTTATTGCTGTGTCAAATTATGGGTCCTATGAATTTTACTTAGGAAATAACCCATTGACTATTACGGATAGCTACTTTTACTTTGCTCAACCGAGTTATGACCCAGACGTTAAAGCGCGTATCGAAAAACTGCCGGTCTTAGAACAGGAAAAGGAATATAAGCGCTTGGGAATGTCTTATATTTTGAGCCATCCTGTGCAATTTCTGCAGCGGACACTCGCCAAAGAAAAGAACCTCTTCTGGAAACCAGTGGCCCCTGCCTCGGGAGAGCTTTATAAAATGCAGGGACACTCACTGGATAAATGGTATCTTCTCCTAGGCCTGATCGGGATAGTTCTAAGCTTTTTCAATTTGAGAAAGTATAGTTTTCTTTTGCTTTTTACGGTCTATTATAGTTTTATTGTGAGTATGATTACGGTTGTATCCGGAGCTCGTTATCGATTGCCCGTAATGCCTGCCATGATTCTCTTGGCATCCGTAGCAGTGGTTATGGCTCTTAAAGGAATTGGGAAACTAGCTAGAGTAAATCCGCACTCAAGTGGGAGGAACTAAATGTCACGTGTTCAAATTGTCGTTTTCATTATAAGCTTTTTAGTAACCGGTTTCATCGTTGAGCAAGTTCGACGGCGGCGTTTGGCTGTTGAATATTCTCTGATTTGGATTGTTGCAGGCCTAGGTATGATCGTCTTATCTCTTTGGAAAGATGGGATTGAGTACATTGCAGACCTGATGGGGATTTTTTATGCTCCATCGGCGATCTTCGTGATTTTTGGGATTCTGGTGTTTGTCTTGTGTATCAATTTTTCGTTAGAAATATCTAGGTTAAATTCAAACAATCGAATCTTGATTCAAAGGATAGCGCTACTCGAGGATGACTTAAAACGATTAGAAAACTCAACTCGTATAGAAAGTGATTAACGTACTATAAGGACGTGTAAGGATTTAGTGATGAAAATTTTAGCGATTGTACCCGCTTTAAATGAGGTAGATAACATTGGTTCCGTAGTTCGGAATCTAAAAATAGTATCCCCTTGGCTGGATGTATTGGTCATAGATGATGGCTCCACGGATCAAACTGCCGAGGTTGCTCGTATGCATGGGGCGAAGGTTATTTCATTGCCTGTTAATCTAGGGATAGGAGGCGCGGTTCAAACCGGGTTTCTATATGCCTTGAAAAATCACTATGACGTGGCCTTACAAGTGGATGGAGATGGTCAGCATAGAGCTGATGAAATTAAAAAGTTAGTCGACCCTGTATTGCTTGGGGAAGCCGATGTCACGATTGGATCTAGATTTTTGGTAAAAACCTCCTATAGATCGCCCTGGCCACGGCGCTTAGGAATCTATCTGTTAAGTAAAACGATTCAGTCGGTTGTGCGAAAGAATTTTACAGATCCTACGTCTGGATTTAGGGCCTATAATCAAAAAGCTTTACGGATTGTGTCCACCCATTATTCCACGGATTACCCCGAGCCAGATGCCATCGTTACTTTACTCAAAAACGGGTTACGAGTGATAGAAATTTCTGTGGAAATGGATGCTCGGTTGTCAGGGCGTTCGTCGATTACGCCATTTAAGAGTGGGTATTATATGTTTAAAGTGAGTTTGGCGATTATTCTTAATTCGATGATGAGTAGGATTTGGAATGATTGAGCTTTTTGTACAAAGTACGAATGACGACGGGGGGAGGAGCGATTTTCTGCACGCGTCTGCACGTTACGCCGCTGACGTGCTGGACGGTTCGCGAGCGCGTCCGAACCTCAGGGTCGGATGGCCGCAATGCTATGCCGTCCTTGGCACATGCGGCACTAGGAACATCCTGTTCCGTCGCATGTGAAGCCGCTCCTTGCCAT